>CAZRQI010000238.1:0-3030 GCA_964602025.1 uncultured Veillonellaceae bacterium | reverse complement strand
CGTTGGCGAATCTTCGCTCCCACCGCCACAATCAGTTTATCGTCGTTACGCACTTTCACCCGACTGGCCTCGCCTAGTTCCTTCACATTGGGAGTGACCAGAAAAGCCCCTTTGTATTTCTGCCATTGGGCGCCTTTGGGATCCACGACCAACGGAACCCGGCGCTGCCGGCAAGCCTGGATCACGTTGCGGCACAAAGCCGGCGAACAGACGCCTTTTGCATAATCCGACAGGATCACGGCATCCACTTTGCCTTCCAATTGTCGCAGCAGATAGGCCAGCAGCCGATTTTCCACCGAACGGGCGATTTTCCCCGACTCCTCGAAATCCAGCCGCAACATCTGTTGGTGGCCGCCGATCACCCGCACTTTGGTTGTCGTCGGTCGCGGGATCTTTAGCAAGCCGGCGTGGCCGATCCCGAGCGCATTGAATTTGCGGTCCAGAATCTGCCGATTCTCATCATCGCCGCTGACGCCGGCGACCAAAACCTGACAGCCCAGCCGGGCCAGATTGTGCGCCACGTTGGCTGCGCCGCCCAAAGTGTTCTTCGTTTCCCTGACCCGGGCGACCGGCACCGGGCCTTCCGGTGAAATGCGGTTCACTTCGGCAAAATAATAGCGGTCCAGCATGATGTCCCCGATGACAAGAACCCGTGAAGCCGCAACCTTCTCCAGCCATGGATGCACTATAAATCGCCCTTCCCTTTCCCGCCCGCCACCGCAGCGCCGGATTGTTGCAGGCGTTGAATCACGTTGGTGGTGGAACGGCCTTCCACCATCGGCACGAGAACCGTGCGTCCGCCATAAGCGGCAACGATGGCCGATTCCGGCAACCGGTCCAGGGAGTAGTCGCCGCCCTTGACATAAATGTCCGGCTGTAACCGGCGCACCAGCTCCTCCGCCGTATCTTCCTCAAAAACCACCACATGGTCGACGGCCCGCAATCCAGCCAAGACTTCCGCCCGGTCCGCCGCCAGATTCACCGGCCGGCCTTCGCCTTTCAGTTTGCGCACGGAAGCATCGCTGTTCAGGCCGACAATCAGAATATCGCCCAATTCCCGGGCCGCTGTCAGATACCGGACATGCCCGGCATGGAGAATATCAAAGCACCCGTTGGTGAAAACCACGGTTTTGCGTTCCCAGCGATACTGTTCGCGTTTTTTTTCCAGTTCGGATAAATTCATCGGGGTTCAATGTACTCCTTCAACGATTTAAAAGCGAATGACCATAATATCCCAACGCCATTCTTTTTTTACAGTCCGGTATTCCAAGCGGGTATTCCAGCAGTGCAGGTTTTGGTGCAAAGTGATGTAGTTTTCGTAGGTTCGGTTGTTCAGCATATCATAACTGTTCATAAAGGAAATCGCGGTCTTTTTATTCAAACGAATGTGAATCCCCCGGACCAGTTCATTGGCCACATTGACGCTATTGTAGCTGAACACGCTGGCATTGTTGCTGGTATAATTGTAGCCGACCCAGGCCGTCAACCACGGCGTAACCTGTTTGATCAGCGCAGTATTGAACCGGGTGATGCTTTGGCTGGAGGCATTGTAGCTGTCGCGGATCATTTCGAAGCCAAAGCCGTTGTTCCAGCGCCAAGTTTTCTTCTGGCCAATCGGTTTGCGTGGAAAATACAGGGTATAGTCCTGATGCCAGCTGCTTTTGGCATCGTCTTTCCACTTCCCGTAGGTAGCATTAAAATAATAACTCCACTGCGTCTGGCCAATCGGTTTTGGATGCCAGTTAAACTGCAGTTCCGGTTCTTTGCGGACGCGTCGTCCGTCCCCATCCTTGAAGTGACCGGTAATCAGACTGATGGTGTAATCCGTTTCCCGGTCCGTGATCCCAAAATCCGGTTTGAATCCCGCCTTGGTATAATACGCCAGGTCAGTATAGGCCGTAACGTTGTCCGTAATTGCATAGTTCAGGCGTTGCTTGATCCAATAGCCATCGATGCTGTCGTAGCCGAAGGAGGGAAATTCTGTCTCGTCGTCCTTCAAAGAATGCGAATACCGCGGCGTGGAATAGAGGACAAAGTTTTTGATCCAAATCTTCGCGTCATAGGCGATCATCTTGTCGCCCGGCCAAATCACGATCTTGCGCGCGGTGATCCGGTGATCGGGCGTGCCCTTGGCGGGGCAACTGGTGCTCGTCGCCTGATATGCCGTAATCTTGCCTTGTTCAAAATGCACATTCTTGCCAGAAATAAAATCACGATCGCACTTGCCTTTGACATCCTGCATAAAACCGAATTGGGATCCATAATTATAGCGGATCCTCATCCCGGTCACGTTCGTCATCGGTTCAATCATGCGGGCGGGCCCATCCACCCAAACTTGGGTTTCCTTATCGTTGCCGCGGATGATGTCCGCCAATATTTTGGTCTTGTCCTGGGTGATTACGACATTTCCCTTGGCAAAGAGTTCGCCGGTTTTGTCGCTGAAATACATCTCATCCGCTACAATCTCGATCGGCTGCGGCGGCTTCGTTTTCTTCTTTTTCGCCGCTTCGGCCGGGACAAAGCCGGTCATCATCAGCGCAAACGCCAGCAACCCGGCAACAAGTTTGGTCGTCTTCACCCTATCGTCTCCTGCCTGTTATTTTGCGATCAAGCCGGTCAGTTCCGCATCGGCCTGTGTCTGGATAAACAAGGTCGTCCCGGCTGGCACCGTAATGTTTTTGCCATGTACAAATGCCGCGCCAACCACGCCGATCGGTCCGAGCAGGATCATGCCGGCAAAGCCCGCACCGGCGGCGGTCGCCGTCGATTCGGTTTCCTTTTTCGCTTTTTCGCCGAGAACCGTCGGCACAAGGGTCAAATCCAACGCTGTCACTTTCTCAAAATTGACTTCCAGTTTTGCATCCCGGCCAAAGTTCTGGGCCTGCTCCACTTTCGTCAGTTTGCCGATGCCGGGCGCGCCTTTCGGCAACACCATCATGCCACCGGCGTACAGATCCTCGGTGACTTCGAACTCCACTGCATCGCCGGTTTTGTTCTTCTTGCTATCCAGCGGCGTGATCAATTTGATTT
>CAZRQI010000237.1:0-3031 GCA_964602025.1 uncultured Veillonellaceae bacterium | reverse complement strand
GTATTCCTCAAAGATGTTAAACACCTCATTGGGAATGTCGATATATGTGCCTATGAATATTTCGTCGCAAATGCGCAGCGAATCCGCGAAAATTGAGCAGGCATCACGCCGAAATTGAGCAGCCGTCACGCAGGAAATGAGCACCCCGGTTTTTAATCCTGTGAATCAATGCACCGAGCCGGTGTAAATACGTTCACAGGAGGAACCCATCATGATCCGTTACAGGGAAATACTCAGGCTACACAGTCAGGGGATCAGCAAAACCGCCATTGCCCGAAGTTGCGAGTGTTCTCGCAACACGGTGGCCAGGGCGGTGCAACGAGCCGAAGAAGTCGGCATCGTCTGGCCTCTCGACCCGGAACTCAGCGACGCCAAATTGCAAAAGCTCCTGCTGCCGCAATCGGACCTGCCCCCGCTTCGCCAAGTTCCGGACTACGAAGCCGTTCACAAAGAACTGGCCAAAAGCGGCGTCACACTCAGTTTGCTTTGGAATGAATACTGCGAATGCTGTCGCCTTGAAAAGAAAATCCCCTTCATGTACACCCAGTTCTGCAAATACTACCGGGAATATGCCTTGCAAACCAAGGCGACCCTGCATATCGACCACAAGCCCGGCGAAAAGATGGAAGTGGACTGGGCCGGGCAAACAGCGGCGATCATCGACACGGATACCGGTGAAATCATTCCTGCCTACATTTTTGTCGCCGTCCTTTCCGCCAGCGGTTACGCCTATGTCGAAGCGTTTCTGTCGCAAAACCTGGAATGCTGGATCACGGCTCATGTTCACGCCTACCGTTTCTTCGGCGGGGTCACGCGAATTCTGGTCCCAGACAATCTGAAAACCGGGGTGGCCCAATGCTCCTGGTATACGCCAGTCATCAACAAGACCTACCATGAAATGGCCGAGCATTATGGAACCGCCGTAATTCCCGCCCGCGTGCGAAAACCCCAGGACAAACCGAAAGCCGAGAATACGGTTGGCATCGTGTCCACTTGGATTTTGGCTGCACTGCGGCGCCAACAGTTCTTCTCGTTGGCGGAACTGAATCAGGCGATGCAGGAAAAACTGGCGGAACTAAACCGCAAACCGTTTCAGAAGAAGTCCGGCAGCCGCCAAATCGCTTTTGTGGAAGAGGAAAAACCGGCGCTATTGCCGCTGCCGCGAGATCCCTATGAACTGGCAACCTGGCGAATCGCTACTGTGCAGTTCAACTACCATATCAGCGTGGACAAGATGCAGTACAGCGTACCATATGAATATATCAAGCACAAAGTGGATGTGCGTCTGACGCGAAATGTGGTGGAGGTATTCTTTGGCGGGACCCGCATCTGTTCCCATCCGAGGCTTTTCGGTCGTGAAGGCCAGTACAGCACGGTAGCCGAGCACATGCCCCAGGAGCATCGTCAGTACCTGAGCTGGAACGCCGAGCGTTTTCTGGCCTGGGCCAAGAAAATCGGCCCCCATGCCCATGCCGCCGTCAGCGCCATTCTCACCGCCCACAAAGTGGAGCAACAAGGATATAAAAGCTGCCTGGCCCTGCTCAGGCTGGCGGACAAATATTCCATCGAAAGACTGGAGGCCGCTTGCGCCAAAGCCTTGTCGTACACGCCGCAGCCCAGCTACAAAAGCATCCAGACAATCCTCCAGACAGGACAGGATAAGCTCAAAACCGAAGATCGCACCAACCATTCCGCTGATTCCGAGGAATTCGGCTTTGTCCGAGGCGCCGGCTACTACGGGAGGAACCCGAAATGATGAATGGCGCCACGTTCACCAAACTCCATGACATGCGCCTGTCCGTCATGGCGGAGGCGTATCGCCGGCAACTCGCCGATCCGGACATCGGGCCCCTCGAATTTGAAGAGCGGTTCGGATTGCTCGTGGATGCCGAGTGGAGCCGCCGCAAAAGCAATCGCCTTTCCAAACTGATCCGCAAGGCTGATCTGCAGCAAAGCGGCGCTGCGATTGAAAACATCGAATACCATGCCGATCGCAAACTCGACAGGGGACAAATCGCCAGGCTGGCAGGCTGTGCCTATATCGCCGAAAAGCACAACATCATCGTCCTCGGCGCCTCCGGCTCCGGCAAAACCTATCTCTCCTG
Source organism: uncultured Veillonellaceae bacterium (assembly GCA_964602025.1). GTDB lineage: Bacteria > Bacillota > Negativicutes > UBA1444 > UBA1444 > UBA1444. The sequence continues at coordinate 926 of CAZRQI010000237.1, read as the reverse complement.
CGCCTTTGGCATTGCCGCCTGCCGCAATTTCTACACGGTCAAATATGTCCGCTTGCCGGACCTGCTCAATGAAATGGCGGTCGCCAGGGGCGAGGGAATCTACCAGAAAATTCGCAAGCAATACCAAAAAGTCAGCCTGTTGATTCTGGACGAATGGCTGCTGTTGCCGCTGACCAACAGCGAAGCCCGCGACGTGCTGGAGATTGTGGAAGCCCGGCATAAACGGGGATCAACGATCTTCAGCTCCCAGTTTGCCCCGGCCGGCTGGCACGGAAAAATCGGCGAAGGAACATTGGCCGATGCCATCCTGGACCGGATTGTGCACGATTCCTACACCATTTTCATCGACGGTGAGGATTCGATGCGAAAGCGCAAGGGAATTCAGGAATAGGCCCGAAGTCCGGGAGGATCGCTCCCGCAATCCTCCCGGACACTTCCTGGACAACCCTGCCCAGAGTCGGCGTGAGCGGTGCTCATTTTGCGCGTGACGACTGCTCACTTCGTGCGGAATCGGTGCTCAACTCAAGCGAAATATTCACAACTGGCCAATGCCGGCAAATATGAACGAACCGCCGCCAGAAAAGATACCCGCGCCGGCCATTATCAGCGAAAACTGACTACCAAGGCGGGTGAAGTGACTTTGAACGTTCCTAAACTTCGCCATCTCCCTTTCGAGACCGCAATCATCGAGCGGTATAAACGGCGCGAAAGCAGTATCGAAGAAGCCTTGATCGAAATGTACCTGGCGGGCGTATCCGTCCGCCGGATTGAAGATATCACCGAAGTCCTCTGGGGCAGTAAAGTTTCTGCCGGTACGATCAGCGAGATGAATAAGAAAGTCTATGGGCACATCGAAGATTGGCGAAACCGTCCTTTGAAAACAAGTTATCCCTACGTTTACTTTGACGGCATCTATCTCAAACGCT
>CAZRQI010000236.1:0-3035 GCA_964602025.1 uncultured Veillonellaceae bacterium | reverse complement strand
TGGGCCAGAATGTGGTCGATAATCGGATCCCGGTCTTTCAGCAAGGCGTGAAAGACATGCCGGGACGTCACTTCCTGATGATAATTCATCGCCGCCGATTGCTGCGCGTCCTGCAGCACCGCCGTCGCTTTTTGCGTTAATTTTTCTTCCGCCATTTTCTTTCCTCCCCCGCACTACCGGTTTCGCAATTCAAAAATCTTTTGATACAGTTCGATTTCCTCGGTGCTCTGCTCTATTGGCGTATCAATCTTCACCCGCACGAACATGTCGCCGAGCGTGCCGTTTTTCCGTTTCAGGCCTTTGTCTTTAAGGCGCATCTTCTGCCCGTTGTGGATTCCCGCCGGAATCTTCAGCTGGATCATGCCGTCCGGCGTCGGCACCGACACCTTGTCGCCCACTACCGCCTGTTCCGGATAAATCGTCAGATCGGTCTCCACATCGACCTGGTCTTCGATCCGCCAAATCGGATGGGGCAGGACATTCAACCGCAACAGCAGGTCACCCGTCCCGCCGCCGCCATAGCCGCTACCACCGAGGCCTTTGAGCCGCAATACCGCGCCGGGGTAGATGCGTGGCGGGATTTTCACCTTGACCGTTTTCGTTGCGCCGCCCGCCTGGATTTGGATATCCTTTTCGCCGCCATTGTAGAGTTCCTCTACTAACAGATTGATGTCCGCTTCAATGTCCTCGCCCCTCAGCGGGCCACGTTGCCGCTCCGTCCGGGCGCCTCGGCGACCGAAAATATCCTGGCCACCAAACATCGACGCAAAAAAGTCACTGAACCCATGCAAATCTTGACCGTTAATATTCACATTGCGAAAATCAAATCCGCCCATGTCGGGACCGGGCTGAAAATCCTGCCCGGCTTGCCAGTTCATGCCCAAGCGGTCGTATTTGGCGCGTTTTTCCGGATCACTCAGCACTTCATACGCTTCATTGATTGTTTTGAATTTTTCTTCCGCCGCCTTCTTGGCATCACCCTGATGCAAATCAGGGTGATGCTGTCGGGCCAGCTTGCGGTAAGCGGACTTGATCTCTTTCTCCGTTGCCGTCCGGGGAACGCCCAGCGCTTCATAGTAGTCGATATATTTCATAGATTGCTCACCGCCATTTCGTTTGGTTTAGTGTGTCCTATTTTTCTTCGTACTCCGCGTCCATCACGTCATCGCTGGCTTTTTTCGGTCCGGCGGGATTTTCCACCGTCGGGCCCTGCCCCTCCGGCTTGCACTGGCAGGCCTGCCCATAGGCTTGCTCCAGTTCCGATTTCACGCTGCGCAACGTGTCGATGCCGGCATTGTCATCCAGAGCTTTTTTTGCTTTTTCCAGGGATGTTTCGAGCAGCCCCTTCACATGCGCCGGCAGGCTTGCCGCCTGATCCGACAAAAGCCGTTTGGACTGGTACACGAGTGTGTCCACCTCGTTACGGACTTCAATCTGCTGTCGCCGCTGTTTGTCTTCTTCCGCGTGTTGCTTGGCGGCATTGACCATTTGCTCGACTTCGGTCTTGGGTAAATTGCTCGAATTCGAAATGGTGATGGTTTGTTCCTTGCCCGTAGCCTTGTCTTTGGCGCCGACCGTCAGGATGCCGTTCGCATCGATGTCAAAGGTAACCTCGATTTGCGGCACTCCCCGAGCCGCCGGCGCAATGCCGGACAATTTGACCCGGCCGAGAGTCCGGTTGTCCTTGGCCAATTCGCGTTCGCCCTGCAGCACATGCACATCCACTTCCGGCTGATTGTCGTCCGCCGTGCTGAACACTTGGCTGCGGCGCGCCGGAATGGTCGTGTTGCGATCGATGATCTTCGTCATCACGCCGCCCAAAGTTTCCACGCCGAGCGACAACGGCGTCACATCGAGCAAAACGACATCTTTCAGTTCGCCGGTCAACACGCCGGCCTGGATCGCGGCGCCCACCGCCACGACTTCGTCCGGATTCACGCTCTGGTTTGGATCTTTGCCGGTCAACGTCCGGACCATTTTTTGCACGGCCGGAATTCGGGTGGACCCACCGACTAGGATCACTTCTGCCAGATCTTTGGCCGTCAGCTTCGCGTCAGCCATTGCCTGCTCCACCGGTTTGCGGCAACGGTTCACCAACTCCGCCGTCAAATCATCGAATTTGGCGCGACTCAATTTTTCTTCGAGATGCCGCGGCCCGGACGCATCCGCCGTAATGAACGGCAAACTGATCGTCGTTTCCATCACGGACGACAGCTCAACCTTGGCCTTTTCGGCCGCTTCCGTCAGCCGCTGCAATGCCTGTTTGTCGCTGCGCAAATCGATCCCGTTGGCTTTTTTGAATTCATCGGCCAACCAGTCGACCAGTACTTTGTCAAAATCATCGCCGCCGAGGTGGGTGTCACCGCTCGTGGCTTTCACTTCGAATACGCCGTCGCCGACTTCCAGGATCGAAACATCGAACGTCCCGCCGCCGAGGTCGAATACCAGAATGGTTTCGTTTTTCTTCTTGTCCAGGCCGTAGGCCAGCGCCGCCGCCGTCGGCTCATTGATGATCCGCAACACATTCAGCCCGGCGATTTTTCCGGCATCCTTCGTTGCCTGCCGTTGCGCGTCATTGAAATAGGCCGGAACCGTGATGACGGCATCCGTGATTTTCTCGCCCAGATACTTGGCGGCATCATCCACCATTTTCCGGAGCACTTGGGCCGAAATTTCTTCCGGTGCGTAGCCTTTGTCATCCACCTGGAACTTCACAGTATTGTTCGGCCCGGTCACCACTTTATAAGGAACCAGTTTCAGTTCGGCGGTCACTTCGTCGTAGCGACGGCCGATAAACCGCTTCACGGAGTAAAAAGTTTTAGTGGGATTCATGACGGCCTGTCGTTTGGCCAATTGCCCCACCAGCCGTTCATTGTTGTCCCTGAATGCCACCACGGACGGTGTGGTTCGTCCGCCCTCCGTATTGGCAATCACCTCGGGGCGTTCTCCTTCCAGCACCGCGATCACCGAATTGGTCGTTCCCAAATCTATTCCTACTGCTCTTCCCATTGTCAGAACCTGCCTCTCTGCCTGCG
>CAZRQI010000235.1:0-3056 GCA_964602025.1 uncultured Veillonellaceae bacterium | reverse complement strand
ATGGAAAGGGGATGAAGCCGTTGAAATTTACTGTTGTGGTCGACAATTGCGTTTCACCGGGCGCCAAAGCACCGTTTCGCGCTCAGCACGGTCTGGCGGTACTGATCGATACCGGCGCGAACAAGATCCTGTTCGATGCTGGGCCTTCCGATATTGTGATCTACAATTTGGGGTTGCTGGGCGTGCATCCGCGAGAACTGGACGCGATTGTGCTGAGCCATGGCCACTATGATCATACTGGCGGCTTGGCGAGCGTTTTGACGATGGCGGCGAAAAAAATCCCGGTATTCAGCCATCCAGACATTTTCAAACCCCGTTATGCTGTGGAGGGATCAAACTGCAAGTATGTTGGGGTTCCATTCACCAAAGAATGCCTGACGCATTTGGGCGCCGACTTCCGGCCTGTTGAAGAACCGGTCGAGTTGGTGCCGAATCTGTGGATCAGCGGCCCGGTTCCCAGGGAAACGGTCTATGAAGAGGGCGATATCCGCCTGGTCGTTGCCGAGGGGGACTGCGGCTGCGCAACCGGTGAATTGCCGACGGTGTATTCGCGGGATCCGCTGCTCGATGATATGGCCATTTTCATCCGTTGCAGCAAGGGCCTCGTGGTTCTGGGCGGCTGCGCCCATTCGGGGATCATCAACATGATCAACCACGGGCTGAAAGTGACGGGCGCCATCAAGGTCCATGGCCTGCTCGGCGGGACGCACCTGGGTCCCACCGCCGATCCTCAGAAAAACGCCACGATCGGTGCACTTGAATGGTTCAATCCGGACTTCATCGCTTCGAACCACTGCACCGGCTTCCCGATGATGGCCCGGTTGTCCCAAGTCTTCGGCGACAAATTCATCCCGGCGTTTTGCGGAACCACGGTGGAGTGCTGAAGGAAAATACATAATGCAGGTCATGGATAAAGAGCCCGAGTTTCTCAAAAAAATGAGAAACCCGGACTCTTTTTTTGTCGGGCAGGTTCCAATATAACGGTGAGTGCTGAAAAATAAACAAATACACGGTACATTGCTTTTAAAACGGAATTTTACGAATCATAAAATATGAAAAATAATATTTAACTTGTAGAATATTACCTGTATCACTTTATTTAAGTAATTGATCTGTTCTGTTCGTCAACTCAATAATGATTTTATCGCAAAAATTAGCATCGAAATGATTACGCTCTGGAATCTGCTGGATCGACGAGGTTTCGTGCCCTTTTCAGCACGACCGTCCCGGCGATTTTATCGTGCAGGGTCTGGCTATGGATCGTGAGGAACGCCATCAGGAAGCCAAAGCCCAGCGGCAGGAACGACAGGATTTTGGAGATGTTGCGGAGAAAAGCCCGACCGAACGAAATCCGATTTCCCGCCATATCCACGACTTTCAGGCGGCACAGGCGCTTGCCGGGAGTGGCCAGCCAAACGGAACTTTCGAACAAAGGCCAGTAGAGCAAATGGATTGCCAGTTTCAGCAGGGAGGGTCCGGATGTCTGCTTGGCGATGACCTCGGGGGAAATCCCGCTGGGGACGCCGAACGCCAGATCGATCACGGCGCCAAGTACGCCGACCAGGAGGGAATCCACCAGAAACGCCACGAAACGCCAGAAGAGATTGCCATACGGATGATCAGGCTGCAATTTCAGTTCTCCTTCCCATGTTAAACATCTTCGATCATTGCAGAAAACATAACAAAACAGTTTGACGTACCCCGTCAATTCTCCTGCCGACAGGTGAAACGCTACGAAAGGGAGGCGTCATTTGTATGTAAACTTGATTTTGAAAACATCTTTACAAACGAAACTTGCCGCGATATAATCCCCTATGTGAACGAAAATTGTATCGATAGTTTACAAGGAGGTTGCGTTCGTGTCGTTACGCAGAAAAATGTTGGTTTCGTTATTCGCGGCGCTGATTTGCATCAGCTCCATTCTGATTTTCCCGATCGGTCCGGTGCCCGTGACCTTGCAAGTGTTTTTCATCGTATTGACCGGCGCCGTTCTCGGCCCGAAAATGGGAGCGCTCAGCGTCGTGATCTGGATCATGCTCGGGACGTTCGGTCTGCCGGTATTCGCCGGCGGCAAGGCTGGCCCGATGGTGCTGCTCGGACCCACCGGCGGCTATCTGCCGGGCTTCACTATTTGCGCCTGGATCGTGGGGGCGCTGACGGAAAAACAGACGAGTTCCCGGTTACGCATCGGTCTGGCGATGGTGGCCGGCATGGCTGTCGCTTATGCCGTCGGCTTGGCCGGCTTCATGGCCAGTTTCGCTTTTTTCCTACAGAAACCAATGTCGGTGCAGCAAGCGTTGACTATCGCCGTCTATCCCTTCGTCGCATTTGATCTGGTCAAAATCGTGCTGGCCGCATGGTTGACGCCCGTCCTGCGGACGGCGATCGACCGCGCCGGATTACTGGAGGGACAGCAAGAACATGCGTAAACGGATCGATATACTCATGCAAAAAGTACTGGATGGCGGCGAGATCCTGTCGGCGGAAGCTCGTGAACTGGCTGGGGTCGCCGACGCCGAACTGCCCTATCTGTTCGCGGCCGCCAACACGATTCGTCAACAATTCCAGGGTGAACAGGTTCATCTCTGTGCGATCCTCAACGGTCGCTCCGGGCATTGCAGCGAAGACTGCTCTTATTGCGCCCAGTCGGTGCACCATCAGACTGGAGTGGCTGTTTATCCGCTGTTGGATTCCGATGAAATCCTGCGTCATGCGAAAGCGGCCGAAGCCGCCGGCGTCACTCATTTCTCCCTCGTTCTCAGCGGTCGGGGCATGGATGCTGCGCAGGAAGCGGAGAACTTCGACCGGATCATCGACACCTACCGTCGAATCCTGCAGCAAACACGCCTGAAACTTTGCGCTTCGTTGGGGTCGCTGACTGCGGAGCAGGCCCGACGACTGAAGGAAGTCGGCGTGGAGCGTTATCACCATAATGTCGAAACCAGCCGCGATTATTACGCCTCCATCTGCCGCACCCATACCTACGAGGACCGCACCCGCACCATCCGCGTGGCGCAGGATGCGGGCCTCGCGGTGTGTTGCGGCGGTATCATAGG
>CAZRQI010000234.1:0-3066 GCA_964602025.1 uncultured Veillonellaceae bacterium | reverse complement strand
CAATACCTGAATCATCAGCACCGCTTTGCCGTCAGCAGTCAAATACCTTAAATCGTAGGCCTCGCCGCTTTTTTTCGAATCCATGGATTTGAGCGTCAGGTTGGCGATTCCGGTAATCTTCTCCGCTTCCCGCACCGTCAGATAATGGCTGTAATCCGCATTCGCCATTTCGGCGGTTCCGAATCCGGCTCCCAAAAAAAATACCAATACCAAAAAACTTAGCAGCGTTCTTTTCATAAACATTCCCCTTCGTTTACCAAATAAACTCTTTATTGTTGGTATTCACCGAGGTGTCCCGTATTTCCTGCCGCAACAAAATTTCCGTTTCCCATAAAGAAAGGACTTTCCGAAAACCAAGTTCCGGAAAGTCCTTCGATTATTGTACGCCAGGTGATTTGCTCAGTACGGGGCCAGTTTTGCGCCATAAGCGCCGAAGTCCGTGCCCACGCCGATTTCGCCGGATAATACTTCCCGCATGAATTTTCCCGTGACATAATTGTCCGCTCCGCTGCCGCCCACGCCTTCCAGGAAGAAAGCGGCGAAGCCGGCGATCTCCACCGTGTCCCGGCCTTGCGGATCGCCGATGACGATGGGGATAACGATGATCCGGGGCGAATTCGACTGCACCGTTTCGAAGGTGGCGGCGGGATCTTTTTGGATACGATAGTTGACGCCCTGCAGGGTCGGCCCGGAAATGTTGCCCGGTTTGGTGGAAACGATGTCGCCCACTCGCAGGGGCGACTGGTAGCCGTTTTCTATATCGTACAGGTAGTCTTTGGCGCCATTGCCGGATAACGACAAAGCGCCGAAGTTGCCGGTGTTCCCGTCGCCGCCGCCGGCTTTCAAAATATAGTCCACGCCATAGTTCAGCGTCATTTGCTCCAGACCGAACGGAACGACTCCCGTATAGCCGACGATCACCCCGACATTGGCCCGGGCCCGGGCGGTAACGGCGGAAGCGTTGTTGCCGAAGATCCGGGCGAACAGCAGATTGACGTTCCGCGAGCCGACGGCGCGGAGACTGGTGTTTTCATTCAGGACTTCCAGAGCTACCGAATCATTAGCCTTGCCGTTTACGGCCGCATATTGCCCGGCCGTCGCCACGGCGCCCGCCGCATCGGTGGGAAGTTCCTGGGCGCCGGCCATCACCGCCACGTCCAGTGCTTTCTGCAGATCCAGCCGATTGACGTACAACACGCCCACATCTACCACCAGCGCCGTCATCCCGATCAGGGCGGAGATCGCCGCCGCAAACAGTACGGTCGCCTGTCCTTTGTTGTTCCTTATTTTCATTATTCCGACCTCGCAGTCGTTGATGCGGAAATGACGTACGGATTCGCCGGCATCAACATGGAAATCAGCGGCGTCAAAAAGGTGTGGGGTCTCGATACGGATACAGTGACCGGCAATCCCGTGACGCGCGGCGCCACCGGCGTGACGGTCACCGTAAGATTCGCGACCGCAGGCATCGTGGCCTGGGCTGCCGCCGCAATCGTCTGATTGGTGGCGTTCGCGTCCAGTGCAGCGATTCTGGCGGCCTCTTTGGAAGCAAACGTGATATTGATGTGCGAATGAAAAAACAGACCGAACTCCAGCAACCCCATCAACAGGGTCACCAGTATCGGCAATACCAGGGCAAATTCAATAATAGCCTGACCGCGGTTGTTCTTTCTCATCACTCGATCCTTCCGGTGAAACTGTAGAGGTTTTCCAGTTTCATTGTAGCAATCCGCCACCGCCGCAGCATCGTCCGCAAGTCTTATTCGCAATAGGAGAAACGTCCCATTCTATCGCATGTCGGAATGATTGTGGGTTAACCGGCCTTCATCACGGCTTTGCCCAGATCAAAAACTTCTTTCTCCTTTAACACGCGCGAAATCATTAATGTCAAATGTTCCGTCAGATCAATTTCCTCCTGGTTTTCCAGCAACTTCCCCTGCCGGTCGGTCAGCAGGCGGATGCAGGGCCGAACCTGCATTTTGGGCGGAACTTGGGTGACGACACCATACTGGCCATTATCCAGCTGAACAATCGATCCGATGGGATAGACCGCCACATGCGTCAGAAAAAGCTGCAAAATCTCCCGGTCGACATAGGTATCGCCCAGCAGCATCATTACTTCATAGGCTTCATGCGGGATCATGCCTTTTCGATAGGGCCGGTCGGACACCAGCGCGTCAAACGTATCCGCTACCGCAACCACCCTGGCGTATTCCAGGATTTTGTCCGCCGCCAAAGTCCGCGGATATCCCTTGCCATCGACGCGTTCATGGTGCTGAAAAGCGATATGAGTCGCCGTTATGGGGATTTCCTGGGCTGTCCGGAGGATATTGAAGCCTTGTTCCGGGTGTTGCTGAACCAGCGCCGATTCTTCCGGCGACAGGTTGCCCATCTTGAGCAGAAGCGAATCAGGAAGCATCATCATCCCAATGTCATGGAACAAAGTCCCCAAGGCCAGATCCTGCAGTTTTCCCTCCGGATAACCCATATTTACCGCAATCAGAAGCGACAAAATGCAGGTGTTGACGGAATGGGCATAAAGATAATCGTGGTACGTCCGCATATCCAACTGATGAATCATGGAGGTCCGATTGCGGATGACTTCGCTGACCAAATCCCGCAACAGCGGTTTAATCCCGCTTACGTCCAGCACCTTGGTCTTTTTGTAGGCGGCAACCGTTTTTTGCAATGCCATCTCGCACTTCATGCGGCTATCTTCCGCCACGACATCCGGCACGTCGATATTTTGAAACAACGGGTTCCATACATAGATTGACCCCAGTCCGGACTTTTGGATGTTGGAGACCATCGCCTCCGAAAGGGCTGTATCAGCCGTGACCAATAAACGCCCGTCGGCGCTGCGAACATTCTTGGCGGCAACCATTCCTTGCTCTAAAAAGCCAACCGAAATTCTTTGCATAGTTTCACTCTCCCACGTATTTACCGCTTGCCGCGCGAACAACAAAGCAGCTCCGGCGCAAACCGTTTACGAACCCGGCGTGATAGGAAGAGGCTCCTCGGGAAGACCGAAGAGCCCCTTTATTCCTGCGCCGAAAAATTCACATC
>CAZRQI010000233.1:0-3089 GCA_964602025.1 uncultured Veillonellaceae bacterium | reverse complement strand
GCGGACCAGAGCATTTACGGCTGGCGGGGCGCGGATATCAGCAATATTCTGGATTTCGAAAAGGATTACCCGGAAGCGGCGGTCATCAAGCTGGAACAGAACTACCGCTCGACCCAGATCATCCTGGATGCCGCCAACGCCGTCATCGACAACAATACCGGCCGCAAACCGAAAACCATGTGGACGGAGAATCCGGCCGGCGAGACGCTCGTTCTCCATGTCGCCGGCGACCAGCACGACGAGGCGCGGTTCGTGGCGGATCAGGCCGTGCGCCTGCATACGGTGCAGCGGCAACCATATGGCGGGATGGCCGTGCTTTACCGCACCAATGCGCAGTCGCGGGCGATGGAGGAGGAGCTGCTCAAGCAGGGGATTCCCTACACCATCGTCGGCGGCGTGAAGTTTTATGATCGCAAGGAAATCAAGGACATGCTGGCCTATCTGCGGGTGATCCAGAATCCGGCCGATTCGGTCAGTTTCCGGCGCATCGTCAACGTGCCGCGCCGAGGAGTCGGCGATACCTCCCTGGGGCACTTGCAGGCCGCGGCGGATCAGGCCGGCGTGTCGCTGTACGAAGTATGTCGGCAATTGCATACGGTGACGACGCTCGGCGCCAAAGCCAAGAACGCCCTGACGGATCTGATCCGATTGTTGGACCATCTGCGGGAAGCGGCGGCCAAAGAATCGGTAGCCGACCTGATCACCCGGGTGATGAAGGAATCCGGTTATGTGGCCGAACTGGAACAGGAAGGGACGCCGGAAGCGCAGAGCCGGGTGGAAAACCTGCAGGAACTGCTGACGGTGGCGCGCGAGTTCATCACGGAAGCCGAGGAAGAAGAATCACTGGAAGCCTTTTTGAATCATGTAGCGCTGGTGGCGGATATTGACTCCGCTGAACTGGAAACCGACCGGATCACGCTGATGACCCTGCATTCGGCGAAAGGACTGGAATTCCCGACAGTCTTCCTGATCGGCATGGAAGAAGGAATCTTCCCGCATTTTCGTGCCCTGAACAGTCCGGACGAGATGGAGGAGGAACGCCGTCTCTGCTATGTCGGCATTACCCGCGCGCAGCGGAATGTATTTCTGACCCGGGCGCAGAGTCGGATGATCTACGGGGAAGTCCAGGTGAACCGGCCGTCGCGTTTCCTGTCGGAAATACCGGAGTCTTTGCTGGAGAATAAGCAGAAGCGGCCGATGAAACCGGGACCGGCCCAACAGTTGCACTTGCCGCCGCGTCAGCTATCGCCGGTGACGCCTTCGATTCTGCGGCCGGCGGCAGCGCCCAAGCCGGCCAACGCTGTTCCGGCTGGACCGTCAGTGCAATGGAAGGTCGGTGACAAGGCCGCCCATGGCAAATGGGGAATCGGCATGGTCGTCGAGGTCAAAGGCAGTGGCGATAATCAGGAAGTGAAAATTGCCTTTCCCGACCAGGGAATCAAGGCGTTGTCCGTGAAATTCGCACCGATCCGCAAAGCGTAGGCGATTTCTGTCGCCGGCGATGCGGCGCACAAAATTCAGGAGGCGCAAAGCCGATGGATACCCGTCATGAGCAATCAACCAAAATTCTGGAACTGCAGGAACTGCGCGAACAGTTGCATCGGCATAATCATCAGTACTATGTGCTGGACGCGCCGGTTATCAGCGACGCCGAATTCGACCGCTTGATGCGGCGACTGCAGGAAATCGAAGCGGAACATCCCGAGTGGGTGACGGCGGATTCACCGACGCAACGGGTCGGCGGGCAGCCGCTGGCCGGGTTTGAGAATCATAATCTTCTCGGCATACGGCTTGGTGTGTTCGATGTCGCCAAATTGCCCGTTTCGAACGGTAAAGAGCAGCAGCCCGATTTGCTCGAAAGAGCCGGAGCCAAAATCCGTAATGTCCCAGCCCAGCATATGGTCGACGACCTCGCGGTATGAAGCGCCCTTGCCCTTCCAATCCGCCGGCGTCCAGCGGGCAAAGGGCGGCAAACGCTGGGATGGCTTAAAGGAGTTGATCAGCATCCAGTAGATCGGAAAAATCGCGATCACGAACCCCAGGACGCAGAACAGATAGGTACAGGCGCGCCCGGCGTCTATCTTGTGTTTTGGCATTCCGCTCATGTCTCTTCCCCCTACATCGCCAAATCGGTCGTCATGTCCTTCGAGAAGAACTTGTATTGCAAAAGCGTGACCAACACCAACACGACGAACAGAATTACGGCGAGCGCGGCGGCATAGCCCATCTTAAAATACTTAAAGGCGTTGGTATACAATAGGAAATAATAGGTTCTCGTGGCGTCGCCGGGGCCGCCGTTGTACATCCCGTAGGCCAGATCGAACACCTGGAAGGAGCCGATCAACGAGGTGATCACCGCGAACATGATCGTAGGCCGCATCAGCGGGATGGTAATGCGGGTCAACTTCTGGGCGGCGTTCGCGCCGTCGATTGTCGCAGCCTCGTAGATGGTGCTGGGGATATTGCCCAAGCCCGCGACAAAGATCATCATATGGTAGCCGCAGTATATCCACATGTTGACCAGCGCGATGGACACCATCGGCCACCACATGCTGCTGAATACGGGCGTCAGGTTGATGCCAACCGCTTTGCCCAGATAGGCGATCACGCCGAATGTGCCGTCCAACATCAAGTTCCAAATGTAGGAAATGATGATCGGCGTCGTAATCCAGGGCAGGACGTACGCAGTTCGAAAAATCGACGCGCCGCGGATTCCCTTTCGAATCGCCATGGAAAACGCCAGAATAAGGCTGGCCGGGATGTGGTAGATCATGTACTGGAGTGTTACCTTGATGGCGTTGTAGAACAGCGGATCGGCGAACACGTTCCGGTAGTTCTGAAGTCCAATGAACTGCGCGTCCAGCGTCAGGTTCCAATCGAAAAAGCTCAGGCCAAACGCCACGATGGTTGGAATAAAGATGAAGGCTAAGAGGCCGAAGCCGGCGGGCGCGATAAAGGCGTAGCCCGTCCACATCTTGCTGCGCATGTAGCGCGTTGCGTATCGCCCCTTGCGGGTACGTATTCCGGTGGTGGATGTCATAGCGGATTCCCCTTTCAACGCGCGACCGTCAGCTTGAGGGTAACGGCTT
>CAZRQI010000232.1:2499-3092 GCA_964602025.1 uncultured Veillonellaceae bacterium | reverse complement strand
ACTGTGAATTTAGCTGCACAGGCGTTGAAGTTGGATGATGCAGAAATTGTCGTCGCCGGCGGAACGGAGAGCATGAGCCAGGCGCCATACGTTCTAGATAGCAAGGCGCGGTGGGGCTACCGCATGGGGAATGCGAAGGTCGTCGATGTAATGATTCAGGATGGACTCTGGTGCGCCTTCAATGATTATCACATGGGCGTTACGGCGGAAAATGTGGCCGCCCAGTTCGGAATCACCCGCGCAGCGCAGGATCAGCTCGCTTATGAATCGCAAACCAAAGCCGTAGCGGCCATCGATAAAGGCTGTTTCAAGAAAGAAATCCTGCCAGTGGTTGTGAAAGGGAAAAAGGGCGACATTATTTTTGATACCGACGAATATCCCAAACGCGATGCCGCGTTGGACAAACTCGCCAGCTTGAAACCCGCGTTCAAGAAAGACGGCACGGTGACCGCCGGGAACGCTTCCGGAATCAACGACGGTTCCGCCGCGCTGGTCCTGATGACGGCCGACAAAGCCAAAGCGTTGGGGCTCAAGCCGCTGGCCCGGATACTCGGCTATGGGTCCGGCGGCGTCGATCCTTCCATCATGGGCAT
>CAZRQI010000232.1:0-2489 GCA_964602025.1 uncultured Veillonellaceae bacterium | reverse complement strand
GCATGGGGCCGGTTCCGGCGACTCGCAAGGCATTGGCCAAAGCCGGCATGAAAATTGAAGACCTGGATCTGATCGAAGCCAACGAAGCATTTGCTGCGCAATTTTTGGCAGTCGGCAAGGAATTGGGCTGGCCGGCAGAGAAAGTAAATATCCATGGCGGCGCGATTGCGCTCGGTCACCCGATCGGCGCCAGCGGCGCCCGGATCCTGGTGACATTGCTGCATGCTCTGGAAGAGCAAAACAAGAAGATCGGTCTGGCCACGTTGTGCATTGGCGGCGGTCAAGGCTGCGCCACGATCGTGGAACGGCTGTAAGAACCGGTTTGAAGTTCCCCGTCGGCTACACGATACGCCGGGGGTTCGCGGAATCTCCGGCGTATGTATTGATTGCCCCATCCACCAGAAAATGAGAGGAGTGCATAGAAATGTTCGAATTGACAGAAGACCAAAAAATGATGCAGAAAGTCGCCCGTGATTTTGCCGAGAAGCAGGTAGCTCCCGGCGCGGAAGAAAGAGACGAACACGAAGCGTTTTCCCGGCCTCTGTATGATGAAATGGTCGGTCTCGGCTTGTCGGGAATCTGTTTTCCGGAACAGTACGGCGGCGCTGATGGCGATGTTCTGAGCTATATCCTGGCAGTTGAAGAAATCTGCAAAGCAGATTCGGGACTCGGCATTTCCCTGTCGGCAACCGTATCGCTCTGCGCCTGGCCGATTTTTGCCTTTGGCACGGAAGAGCAGAAGAAGAAATACCTGATTCCGCTGGCGGAAGGAACCCAAATGGGCGCTTTCGGCCTGACGGAGCCAGGCGCCGGCACAGACGCGGCATCTCAGCAGACCGTCGCGGTCCGTGATGGCGACAATTACATCATCAACGGCAGCAAAATTTTCATCACTAACGGCGGTGAAGCCGAAGTCAATGTGATTTTTGCCATGACAGACAAATCCAAGGGCGTCAAGGGGATTACCGCCTTTATCCTGGAAAAGGGAATGCCGGGCTTTACATTTGGCAAGAAGGAACATAAAATGGGGATTAGGTCCTCGCAAACCATGGAACTGATTTTTCAGGATGTCAAAGTGCCAGTTTCCCAGATGCTCGGCAAGGAAGGCGAAGGCTTCAAAATCGCCATGAGCACGCTGGACGGCGGGCGGATCGGCGTAGCGGCGCAGGCCCTCGGCATTGCCCAGGCGGCGTTTGATGCAGCGGTGAAGTATTCGAAAGAACGCGTGCAGTTTGGCAAGCCGATTTCCGCCAACCAAGCCATTTCCTTCATGCTGGCTGACATGGCGACCAAAATCGATGCAGCCCGCCTGCTGGTCTACCGCGCAGCGGCCTTCAAAGATGCCGGCAAGCCGTACTCCAAGGAAGCGGCGATGGCCAAACTGTATGCGTCGGACATCGCGATGGAAGTGACCACCGATGCCGTGCAGATTCTCGGCGGCTATGGCTATATCCGCGAGTATCCGACGGAACGGTACATGCGGGATGCGAAAATCACCCAGATCTATGAAGGCACGAACCAAGCCCAGCGCATGGTCATCGGCGGCGCGGTGCTTCGGTAAGTATAGAACATTTCAAACGTAAGGAGGAATCCGATCAATGGAAATCGTGGTCTGTGTCAAGCAAGTGCCTGACACAACGGAAGTTAAGATTGACCCGGTCAAAAACACGCTCATCCGCGAAGGCGTGCCCAGCATTGTCAATCCATTTGACAAGATTGCGGTGGAGGTTGCCCTGCAGCTGAAAGAAAAGCATGGGGGCAAAGTGCGCGTCATTTCGATGGGCCCCCCGCAGGCTGCCGACGCCTTGAAAGAATGTCTGGCTATGGGCGCCGACGAAGCGGTGCTGGTCAGCGATCGAGCCTTTGGCGGCGCGGATACGCTGGCGACGGCTTATGCTCTGTCCACGGCGATCGAAAAGATGGGACCGGTGGATCTGATTCTCTGCGGCAAGCAGGCAATTGACGGCGACACTGCCCAGGTGGGACCCGGCATTGCCGAGAACCTGGGGATTCCGCAGATCACCTATGCGGCGAAAATCGAAATCAATGGCGACACGATCAAAGTGGATCGCGAGCATGAAGACGGCTATGAAATCATGGAAACCAAGCTGCCGGCCATGGTGACGGTCGTCAAATCGATCGCCGAACCGCGGTTCCCGACCGTCAAAGGAACGATGAAAGCAAACCGGACTCAAATTCCGGTCTGGACGGCTGCGGATATCAATGCCGACGAGAAACGAATCGGCATGCCGGGATCGCCGACCCAGGTGCGGCGGATATTTACTCCGAAGCAACGGGTACAGGGTGAGCTGATCCAGGAAGACAGCGCGCAAAAAGCGGTAGCGGTACTGATGCAGAAGCTCAGCGACGCTAAAATAATCTGAGGCAAGGAGGAACAGTAAAATGGCTGTAATCGTTAATCAGGAAAAATGCATTGGTTGCGGCGCCTGTGTTTCTGCTTGCCCATTCGATGCGATTGTCATGCAGGA
>CAZRQI010000231.1:0-3107 GCA_964602025.1 uncultured Veillonellaceae bacterium | reverse complement strand
CCAGATCTTGTGGAGTCGGACGTTGAGCGCCCCGCAGCTGATTCAGGGCGTATATGTGAACGCAATGGGCCATGCGGTTCAGCATGTCGGCGAATTTACCGCATTCTCGACCGGCAATACGTATAACCGGGCCAACTGGCAGCTGCCGACGCCGGTGGAACATCCGCAGAGCAACAGTGTGTTTTTGTTCGACCGTGCGGGAAATTTTCAGAAACGGCGTCAGTTGGGCGGAATGGTGGAAGAACTGCAGGCGGCGGGCCAACAGTTGGTTGTCGCCGTTGGCCGGAACATACGGACCAAGGACCCCACGGTTCATGGCATGATGGTGATGACCGCGCCGGCGCTCGACGTTGTCGACTTTTTGCCGACAGACGGCCCTTGTGTCACGGCAGTGACAGACACGGTTCACATTGTTGGCTTGGAGACGCCATTGCAGCTCGACAGCGGCGAAGTGGTCGGCCAATACCGGATTCATATCTGGCGGAGAATAGGCTCTGACTGACCGGGAGACGGGAAATGGAGGCGAAGTGCAATGCGGAGCTATAATGAGACCGGATCATAAAAAAAATTTATGATCCGCTGGGTATCCAAACAATTGACTATGAGTGAAAATTTGGATAAAATAAACTTGGAAATAAATTGGATTTCATGATGGTTGCGAACCGATGCTGTCGGACCGTGCAGAAGTGGATAAGGGCAAACTTGTTAAAAGACAAGGACGCAAAGCCATGGGTCTAATAGTAAAGTAGTTTTACTAATGATCGCCAGGTTGCATTCTGATAAAGAATACACCGGCGTTTTTTAATTCTTTTGGTTGACCCGGGATAAGCGCGGGCAGGGTATCCCTCCGGATAGGGGGAGCGAATCCCAAACGTCATTGTCCCGTTTTAGACAAAGAAAATGTCAGGAGATGAGGAAATGGAGTACCAAGACAAGACACTCAAGTGCAAGGATTGCGGCGCGGACTTTATCTTTTCGGCAGGCGAACAGGCTTTCTACGCCGAAAAAGGGTTCGAGAACGAGCCGGCTCGTTGCCCGGTCTGTCGGTCGCAACGCAAACAGCAGATGAACAGTGGCGCACCCCGTGAACGCGTCATGTATCCGGCTGTTTGCAGTGAGTGCGGCGCTGAAACCGAAGTTCCGTTCGAGCCGAAAAACGGTCGGCCGATTCTGTGCCGCGACTGCTTCCGGCGGCAACGCGAACAATACTAAACCCGATCTTTGAACGACTTAGCCATGAAGGATTAACGGTTTCGCCAGAAACCGCAGCTTTCATGGCTTTTTTTGTGCCTTTTGGCTGGAATAAACTTGAACGAAGGTGTAAAATGAATTTCGTATTATGCGTGACAGGCAACCGTTGAATGTATGGGGGAGATTTTTTTGTTCTGTGCCCAATGTGGAGCTGACAATCCGAATTCGACAAACTTTTGCGCCGCTTGCGGGGCAAGTATGCCGACGAATCCGCCGCCGTTGCCGGGAGCTTTTCCGCCGGTAACGCGAACTTGGTATGTATTGATCGCCGGGCAACAGTCGGGGCCCTATCCCGAGGAGCAGCTGCGGGACTGGGTGATGCGGGGGCAGGTGGCCGGCGACGCGCTGATCTGCAGTGAAGGGATGACGGAATGGGTCAAAGCCGGCGAGTTTTTCGGCCGGACCGCCACTCCCGGCGGGAGGTTTTCGCCCCAGCCGCTGGAATTTGTCGCTGGCGTCGGCGCTCTGTTTAGCCGAACCCTGCTGCTGATTTTCGGCATTCTTTTGGTGTTCCCGGCGCCGTGGGCGATAACTTATTTTTATCAATGGTTTATTGCCCATCTGCAGTTGCCGCGGGTGTCGCGGCTGGAGTTTACCGGCGCTCCCGGCGACAAGTGGCTTCTTTGCATCATATTGGCGCTGGGCGGTTACATCGGCGCCCTGAAGAATCCTGCTTTTCAGCTTGTTCCGCTGTTTTTGCAGCCCTATCTTTCTTTGTTGCTGATTCGCTGGGTCGTCGGCAAGCTGACGGCGGACGGCCGTCCGTTACCCCTCCGGTTTACCGGAGATTATTGGCGATTCGTCGGCTGGTATCTCCTGATCGCGTTGTCGATGTTCACGATCATTGGCTGGGCCTGGGTCATTGCCGCCAATATGCGTTGGGTGTGCCGGAAGGTGGAAGGGACCAATACTCAGGTTTCGTTTACCGGCACGGGGCTGGAAATCTTGTGGCGAACACTGGTGTTTGTCTTTTCCGCCATTGTTATACTCCCCATTCCCTGGACCTTCCATTGGTACACGCGCTGGTTTATGCGGCAGTTTTCCCTGGAAAGCCGGAGTTAGGGGTCGTTGATCGGCGGCGATCAAGGAAACAAACGCCAGGCCATGAAAAGTTCTCGGTTTCGCCGGAAGGCGATTTTCCCTCACGCCACAGCATGCCGAAAGCAGGATTCATCACTTTTACGCAATCAATAGTGTTATGTCAATGCAACTCAACAAAAAGTTCGGAGAGAGGCGCGCTTCTTTCCGGACTTTATTTTTTTATCAATTTTTATACCAAACCTTATCAATTCTTGACGCCAATTATACAGCCGTTAGGGATAGAATATGCTTGACGAGGCAAAGGAGAGACAAGGAGGGGCAAAAATGGCTGACCTTTGGTTGGCGGGAATTATTGCGGGGATACTGTTGGTTTATTTGGTGTATGCATTGTTGAAACCGGAGGATTTTTGAAATGGATGTGAATGTTGCTTTGTTCGCCGTCTATCTGACGGTCCTGTTATTGCTGGCCTGGCCGCTCGGCCGCTACCTGGCCGATGTGTTTTTCTCTGAAAGAGTCGTAGGGGACTCGCTGTTTTCTCCCGTGGAAAAACTGATTTATCGTCTATCCGGGGTCAATGCCGCCCAGGAAATGGATTGGCGGAAATATGCGGCCGCGCTCGTGGGGTTCAACGTCTTGGGGCTGCTGTTGGTATATTTGATTCAAGTATTTCAGGGCAATCTTCCGTTCAATCCGGCAGGACTGGTTGGCGTATCGCCCTGGCACCTGGCTTTCAATACCGCCGTGAGCTTCATGACGAACACGAACTGGCAGGCGTACGCCGGGGAAAGCACGATGAGCTATTTGACCCAGATGC
>CAZRQI010000230.1:0-3119 GCA_964602025.1 uncultured Veillonellaceae bacterium | reverse complement strand
GCTTTACCAAATGCTATGTTTCAGGTACAATTAGAAAATGGGCACGTTGTGTTGGCTCATGTGTCTGGCAAAATTCGGATGCACTTTATCCGGATTCTGCCGGGTGATCGGGTCACGGTCGAATTGACGCCGTACGATCTGAAACGCGGACGCATAACCTACCGTTTCAAATAGAGGATGATTATTCGGCAGCCAAAGCATAAAGGAGGATTGGATCAGCATGAAGGTGAGACCGTCAGTAAAGCCGATCTGTGAAAAATGTAAGGTGATTAAACGCAAAGGGATCGTAATGGTCATTTGCGAAAATCCCAAGCATAAACAGAAACAAGGATAAGGGGGTGTATGAATAACCATGGCACGTATTGCAAGTGTAGATTTACCGCGTGATAAACGAGTCGAAATAGCTTTGACATACATTTATGGGATTGGGCTCACACTCTCCCAGGAGATCATCAAAACGACCGGGATTAATCCGGATACCCGGGTCCGCGACCTGACGGAAGAAGAAGTGGCGAAAATCCGTGAGGCGATCGACAAAGGATATAAGGTTGAAGGCGACTTGCGCCGTGAAGAATCACTCAATATCAAGCGGCTGATTGAAATTGGGTCGTATCGCGGCCGGCGTCATCGCCAGGGATTGCCTGTGCGTGGACAACGGACAAAAACAAACGCTCGGACTCGCAAAGGCCCGCGAAAAACGGTCGGTGCGAAACGCAGCAAAGCGTAAAGGGAGGGATTGAGGATTGGCTACCAAGAAAGCTGTCAGACCCAAAAAGCGGGAACGTAAGAATATTGAAACGGGTGTGGCGCACATTCGTTCCACCTTTAATAACACATTGGTAACGATTACCGACGTCCGTGGCAATGCCATTTCCTGGTCGAGCGCTGGCATCCAGGGCTTCAAGGGCTCGCGTAAAAGCACGCCTTTCGCCGCGCAAATGGCAGCGGAAACCGCAGCCAAGGCGGCGATGGATCATGGAATGAAACAAGTGGAAGTCTATGTCAAGGGACCCGGAGCGGGGCGCGAAGCCGCGATCCGTTCTTTGCAGGCAGCTGGGCTCGAAGTGAACATGATCAAAGATGTCACTCCCGTTCCGCATAATGGCTGCAGGCCGCCAAAGCGCAGAAGAGTATAGTCATTACGGGAGGAGTTGAAAAGCAATGGCGAAATATGTAGGTCCGGTTTGCCGGCAATGCCGCCGCGAAGGCGTCAAACTGTTTTTGAAAGGCGAGCGCTGCTATAGCGACAAATGCGCTTTTTCCCGCCGTGGCTATGCCCCGGGACAACACGGCCAAGGGCAGGGACGAAAAAAAGTTTCTGAATACGGTCTTCAGCTCCGGGAAAAGCAAAAGGCCCGTCGGCTTTATGGCGTATTGGAACGTCAGTTCCGCAGTTATTTTGAAAAAGCCGAGCGCCAAAAGGGAATTACCGGTGAAAACCTGTTGGTTTTGCTGGAACGTCGTCTGGACAATCTCGTCTACCGGATGGGGTTTGCCTCGAGTCGCACCCAGGCCCGTCAATTGGTCATGCACGGCCATTTCGAAGTGGGCGGACGTCGTGTCGACATTCCTTCGTATCTCGTTCGCAGCGGCGAAGTGATCAAAGTTTGCGAAAAGAGCAAGGAATCTCCGTTGATTGAGGGGATTGCCCAGGAACTGCCGCATAAAACGATTCCGGTGTGGTTGAATGTTACGGTCAATGACATGAGCGGATCCCTGGTTCGTTACCCTAGCCGCGAAGAGATGGACGTTTCTATTCAGGAACACCTCATCGTCGAATTGTATTCGCGGTAATGACCACCCTCGGCAGATGATTCATGATAGCTTATGCAGAGAGGGGGCTTTTGCAGGATGAATGAAACGAAACTTGAAACTGTTGAATTAAGCGCGGATTATCGGTACGGAAAATTCGTGTGCGAACCGTTGGAGCGTGGTTATGGCACTACTCTGGGCAATAGTTTGCGCCGGGTATTGCTGTCTTCGCTGGAAGGTTCCGCAGTCACTTCCGTAAAAATTGATGGCGTTCTCCATGAGTTCGCCACGATTCCGGGAGTTCGCGAAGATGTTACGGATATTATTCTCAACCTGAAGGAACTATGCTTAAAGTCCCATTCCGACGATACGCACACCATGCGGATCGACTTTGAAGGCGGCGGCGAAGTTACCGCCGGCGACATTGAAGTCAGTTCCGATCTGGATATTCTGAATCCGGATCTGCATTTGGCGACGGTGGAGGAAGGCTTTGCCCTCCGGATGGAAATGACGGTTGAACAGGGAAAGGGATATGTATCCGCCGATAAAAACAAGAAACCGGATCATGCTATCGGGATTATTCCGGTCGATTCCATCTTTTCTCCCGTTTTGAAAGTGAACTTTATCGTCGAAGATACCCGGGTCGGCAACCGCACCGATTATGACAAACTGACCCTGGAAATTTGGACGGATGGCAGTATTCGCCCAGACGAAGCGCTTGGCAAGGCGGCGGAAATTTTGCAGGAATCGTTATCCATCTTCCGTTTGACGGGCGATCTGCCGGTTCCCGGTGTTGTGGAACCGCCAGTCGGAAACAAAAACCCCGGCGAAATGACGATTGAAGAACTGGATTTATCTGTCCGCTCGTACAATTGCCTGAAACGCGCCGGCATAAACTTTGTGTCGGATCTGGCCCAGAAAACCGAGGACGAGATGATGAAAGTCCGGAATCTTGGCCGGAAATCGTTGGATGAAGTTAAGAAAAAGTTGATTGATATTGGTGTTTCCATGCGGGAAGAAGAAGACTGAGTAAGGAGGGTGGAGAATGGCTTACAGAAAGTTCGGACGGGATTCAAGCGCCCGTAAAGCTATGCTGCGCGATGTTGTCACCGCACTGTTTGACAAGGAGCGGATCGAGACAACCGAAGCGAAGGCAAAAGAAGTGAGCGGACTGGCCGATGAGATGATTACATTGGCAAAACGCGGCGACCTGCATGCCCGCCGCCAGGCTTTGGCATTTATGACCGATGAAGCTGTGGTCCGCAAATTGTTCGACACAATTGCACCGAAGTATAAAGAACGTCAGGGCGGCTATACCCGGGTTCTGAAACTGGGGCCCCGCCAAGGTGACGCGGCGCTGATGGCGA
>CAZRQI010000229.1:0-3121 GCA_964602025.1 uncultured Veillonellaceae bacterium | reverse complement strand
CTTGCCGACCATTCTTTCCCGTTGCCAGAGATTCGATTTTGGCAAAATCGATGATGGGCTGTATAACGAACTGGGGATCGGCAACCGCGACCTGCCGCCGCCGCAGCAACTGCTGGAAAATCTGCAACAGGTGCAAACACGCAACCAGATTCCCCGTTCGCGGGAACTGGGCGAAGGCTGCCCCTATGATTTCCCCAACTTTTCAGTGGAGATGGAAACCGGTACCGGCAAGACCTATGTGTATTTGCGGACGATCTTTGAACTGAATCAGCGCTATGGGTTCAAAAAATTTATCATCGTGGTGCCGTCGGTGGCGATCCGCGAGGGCGTGACGACTTCGATCGGACTGATGCGTCAGCATTTCAAGGGACTGTATGACAATGTGGCGTTTGACGATTTTGTTTACCAATCCAAGGATTTGAGCCGGGTGCGCCAGTTCGCCGTCAACAATGAAGTGCAGGTCATGGTGATCAATATCCAGGCGTTTCAGAAAGACGCCGGGGAAAATGTCGAGTATGGCAGCTTGACGGAGGAGCAAAAGAAACGGCTGAATGTCATTCATCAGGAACAGGATAAAATGTCGGGACGCAGGCCGATCGAATATATTCAGGCGACCCGGCCGATTTTGATCATTGACGAGCCGCAGAGCGTCGACAACACGGAGAAGTCGCAAAAAGCCATCCGCAACTTGAATCCGCTGTTTTGCCTGCGTTATTCGGCGACACATATCAACCCGTATCATCTGCTGTATCAGCTCGATCCGATTCGCGCCTTTGATTTGCGGCTGGTCAAGCAGATCGAAGTGATCGACGCCAGCAATGCGCAGGACTACAACCAGACTTTTGTCCGGCTGGATGCGGTGGGCTATTGGCCGAAAACCGCCAAGACGCCGCAGGCGAAGCTGACCATTTTCGAAGACGCGTTGACCGGAACGCATGAAAAACAGGTAAAAGTCAAGCACGGTACTGATTTGGCCAGTCTGACCAACCGTCCGGATTATGACGGGTATCTGGTGACGAACATCAATGCCGAACCTGGCAATGAATATGTGGAATTTCAAAATGGCGTGATCGTCGAGGTGCAGCAAGAAACCGGCGGCATGAACGATGAACGGCTGAAAAGCCAGATCGAGCAAACGGTGGAGGCGCATTTCGCCAAGGAGAAGAAGCTAAAAGGCAAAGGCATCAAGGTGCTGTCACTGTTTTTTATCGATCATGTCAAGAGTTACCGGACCTATGACGAGGCGGGCAACGGGCAAAAAGAGAAAATCGCCCTGTGGTTTGAAGAAACCTATGAAAGAATCAGGCAAAAGCCGATGTATCAGGGCTTGCTGCCCTACACCGCCGAGGAAGTGCATAACGGCTATTTTTCGTCGGACAAGAAGAAAGGTCGGATCGTCGAACTACTGGACACTAGCGGCGCCACCGCCAAAGACGACGAAACGTACAAGTTGATCATGCAGGACAAGGAACGCCTGCTCACGCTTGACGTCCCCTTACGGTTTATTTTCAGTCATTCGGCGCTGCGGGAGGGCTGGGATAACCCGAACGTGTTTCAGATTTGCACGCTGCGCGAGATGGGAACCGACCGGGAGCGGCGCCAGACGATCGGGCGCGGGCTGCGGCTGCCGGTGAACCAGGATGGCGACCGGGTTTACGATGAGCAGATCAACCGCCTGACGGTGGTGGCGAATGAATCGTTCGAGAACTTCGCCAAGGGATTGCAGTCGGATATCGAGGCGGCGATCGATCCAAACGGCGGCTTCAAATTTGGCCGGGTGCCGAAACTGGCGTTCACGCCCTTGCTGTCGGCGGATGGCAGCCGCTATCTGTCGCAGGAGGAGTCGACGCAGCTGTGGCGGCACATTGAGCAGTCGGGCTATATCGATAATAACGGTGATTTTACGACGAACTTCCGCCCGGAGCGGGCCGATTTTGCATTGTCATTGCCGTATGCGTTTACGGGACTGGAAGAGCCGGTGCTGGCACGATTGAAGAAATTCCTGCCGCGTGAATTTGCCAAGGATGGGCGGACAAAGCGGGCGGTAACCTATAACAAACGCGTGGAACTGAATCCCGATTTTCAGGTACTGTGGCAGAAAATCAGCCAGCGGACCCGCTATTCGGTGGAGTTTGCGACGGAAACGCTGGTGGCGCTGGCAGCGGAAAAAATCCACAAGATGGCGGATATCAAGGCAGTACAGATCGAGATCACCAAACGGGATCTGGAGATAAGGGAAGCTGGCGTGGGCGGTGGCAAGATCACCGGCAGCCGCAGCTATATTGTGGGCAATCATCAACCATTGCCGGATATTTTGGCGTTTTTGCAGCGCGAGACCGAACTGACCCGTGGCGCTCTGGCCCGTATCTTGAAGGAATCAGGCCGATTACAGGATTTTGCCGTGAATCCGCAGTCTTTCATGACCGAAAGCGCCAAAATGATCAACCGTGCTTTGAGTGAGTTGATCATCGACGGGATCAAGTATGAAGCGATGCCAGGGCAATGCTATGAAATGCGCTTGTTTGAGGAAAAAGAAGTCGAGGAATATCTGAGCCGGCTATATGAAGTGCAAAGTCAGGACGACCGCACGCCTTACAGCTATATCCCCTTTGATTCCAGCGTGGAGAAAGAGGTGGCCGAGCTGTTGGACGCCGATGAGAAGGTGAAGTTTTTCTGCAAGTTGCCGCGCTGGTTCAAGGTGGCGACGCCGCTTGGCGATTACAACCCGGATTGGGCGGTGGTCGTGGAAGACACGCAGAAACTGTACTTGGTCAGGGAGACGAAGAGCAGCCTGGATCGGGACAAACGGCGTGAGAGCGAGAATAAAAAGGTGGATTGCGGCAAGGCTCATTTTGCTGCGCTGGGAGTGAACTTCAAGGATGCGACGACGATCTATGAAGTGCTGCAGGGGTAAGGGGCTGACGGATGGAGGAGGCTGCCGCTTCGTTTACCATTACATTCAGCAATGCGGAGAATAAGACGTCTATTCTCCGCATTGCTTGCGGAAAATATTCTTGCGCCTGTGCCGAAACGGCGCTATAATATCCGCAGGAGGTGCGGAGAATAAAATATATTCATGAATTAGCAGATTGGCCGCACTTTATTTGGCAAGCGGCTGCAA
>CAZRQI010000228.1:0-3127 GCA_964602025.1 uncultured Veillonellaceae bacterium | reverse complement strand
TTCCCGGTCGCCGTGATGCGATAGGATGATATGGATCAAACTTTTACGGTCCGCCTCGGAAAAATACGGCACCTGCCGCGCCGCGTCCTCCACCAGCAACACCCCGGCGGTGATATGGCCCATCAAATGCCCCGAATCCGTATAGGAAAAACCGATCGCCGCGGAAATCTCCTCGGTCTTGCCGATGTCATGCAACAACGCCCCGGCGATCACCATGTCGCGGTCGATGTTCGGCATGGCCCCCACAATCGCCAGCGCGGTTTCGGCGACATCCACCGTATGTTCCAGCAATCCACCGATATACGCATGATGGAATCGTTTGGCGGCAGGATTCCGGATAAATTGCTCCCAGCGCTCGCCGCTGAAGATTTCGCCAAGCAGTTCGCGCAGCGGCGGTTTCTTTACCTGCGCCACCAGTTTGATGAACTTCTTTTTGTACTCCTCAATATCCTTTGACGTCGTCGGCAGCAGGTGGGAAACATCCTTGCCCGCCGCGATCAGATCAATAAAATCAATCAACAGTTGCAGTTTGCCGTCCTGGCTGTACCGGTCCGCCTGCACCTGGCCGCTGACCACCACCGGCACGGCGGAAGTCAGGTCTTTGACCCGCGCCACCGACTCGGCGTTGAAACAGATGAACCCCATCGACCCGCTCGGGTCTTCGACGAGACCCCGCACAAACCAAGACCCGTTTGCCGACTGCGAACTCTTCTGGACCCACAGGATCATCTCCTGTCGTTCCAATCGATTTCCCACCCGTAACTCGGCTAATTTCAATAGGATCACCATCCGTTTCCGTATTCCACTCATGAAGAAAAGCGCGACTGAAAGGCTCAGAACGCGCTTTACGCCATTTCTGCGATTATTGTACCACATCCGGGTCGGTTTGTGACCTGCCGGAAATAAGTCCCGGTTAAATCGTTACTTTCGCCTGTAAAATCCGGCACAATCGGGCCGCCGCCTCTTCGATCAGCGTCGCGCCGTCCCGCATGCACTCCTCAAGCGACAGCGGCCGCGAGCAAATGCTCATCGTCGCGTCGATCCCCTGGGCCAGCACATCATCCGCGCCATCACCCAGACCGCCGGAAATGCAGAAAACTGGCACGCCAAACTGCTTGGCGACTTTAGCCACCCCGACCGGCGCCTTACCATAGGCCGTCTGAAAATCCGTCCGCCCTTCGCCGGTGATGACAAATGCCGCCTCCTTGACGACATCCGCGAACTTCACGGCTTCCAGTACGATTTCCACGCCGGGCCGCAATTTCGCCGGTGTGAAGAACAGCAGTCCGGCGCCGAGTCCGCCGGCCGCGCCCGCACCCGCCAAGTCCGCAACATCCCGCTCCGTCGCCGCCCGGGCGCATTCGGCGAAATGCGCCAGCGCCGAATCCAATTCGGCCACCATCGCCGGGGTCGCGCCTTTTTGCGGCCCGAACACCGCCGACGCTCCGCGCGAACCGCACAGGGGATTATCGACATCGCAGGCCACAGTGATCTCCGTTGCCGCCAATCTCGAATCCAATCCTGACAGATCCATCGTTTTCAACTTGGCCAACGCGCCGCCGCCCGGCGGCAGTTCCGTTCCATCCGCTGCCAGGAACTTCGCGCCGAGCGCCTGGGCCATGCCGGTCCCGCCGTCGTTGGTGGCGCTGCCGCCAATGCCGATGATGATGCGGCGTAATCCTGCATCCAAAGCCGCCCGGATCAGTTCGCCGGTGCCGTAGGTCGTGGTAATCCGAGGATCCCGCCGCTCTTGCGGGACCAGCGGCAGCCCCGAAGCGGCGGCCATCTCGATTACCGCCGTTTCCCCATCGCCCAGGATTCCCCAGTAGGCCTCGACAGCCTCTCCCAGAGGTCCCCGGACCCGCTCTTGCCTGATCTTCCCGCCGGTTGCCGTCACCAGCGCCTCGACAGTTCCCTCGCCGCCATCGGCGATCGGGATCTTGCGCACTTCCGCCTGCGGAAACACCCGCAGCACTCCCCGCTCCAGCGCCGCCGCCACGCCGACGGCCGACACGCTGCCCTTGTACGAATCCGGCGCTACTACCACACGCATGCAGAACCCTCCATTTTGCCGTTACTATTTCGCTGGTGATTTTCCGTCTCACTCTTTTTCGACGCAGCAAGGCCGGACGCCTGCCAACCGTGAAACTTTCTTGGCGACTTGAAGGATTTTGCGCTATTTTCGCGATTGAAACCGCTTACAGCCGGAACTTGCTGACCGCTTCGCTCAGTTCTTCCGCCATCTTAGCCAGAGCTTGGCTCGATGCGGCGATTTCCTGCATGGTGGCGGACTGTTCTTGGGTAGCGGCGGATACGGTCTGGGTCTGGCTCGAAGTTTCCCTGCTGACCGCGTCAATATCTTGAACCGCCTGTACGATCTGCTGGCTGCCGCCGGCCAGTTCCTGAATCGATCCCGATATCTCGCCAATCTGGCGGGAAACGGCATTGACCGCGCCGAAGATGTCCTGGAATGCTTGCCCGGCTTGCGTCACCACTTCCGCCCCGGTCCGGACTTCCCGGGTTCCCTCGTGCATCGCCGCCACCGCCTGGTCGGTATCCTGCCGGATTTCCCCGATCAGGCCGGCAATCTGCTTCGCCGCTTCCTGTGATTGTTCCGCCAGCTTGCGGACTTCCTCGGCGACCACGGCGAAGCCGCGTCCCTGCTCGCCCGCCCGAGCCGCTTCGATCGCCGCGTTCAGCGCCAGCAAATTGGTCTGGCCGGCGATGCCGGAGATCACTTCCACTATATGACCGATTTCTTTCGACCGCTCTCCCAGTTTGGCGACCACTTCGGCCGATTTGGTCACCGTCTTTTCAATAATATTCATTTGACCAATGGATTTTTCGATGGATTTGCTTCCCGTTGCCGCAATTTCGGCTGAATTTGCCGAAGCGGAAGCGACTTTTTCTGTATTGTCGGCGATTTGCCGAATCCCGGCCGACATTTGCTCCACCGTGGCCGCCGTATGTTCCACCGCCTTCTGCTGTTTTTCCGCGCCAACCGCAACTTCGGTGATGACCTGGGCGATTTGCATCGCCGCCTGGGCGGACTGTTCCGCGCTGGCGTTGAGCTCCTCGGCGGAAGCGGCGACTTGGTCGGTGGACGCACCGACTTTTTTGATGAGTG
>CAZRQI010000227.1:0-3138 GCA_964602025.1 uncultured Veillonellaceae bacterium | reverse complement strand
GGTACGAAAAACTGATGGCAGCCGGCGGTCCATTCAATATCCAGCTGTCCGGCGGTGAACCGACCGTTCGGGACGATCTGCCTGAAATCGTTGCGCTGGGACGGGCTAAAGGATTTTCGTATATTCAGCTGAATACGAATGGGCTTCGCTTGGCCGAAGAGCGTGATTATGGCCGGCGATTGAAGGATGCGGGGTTATCCTGCGTGTTTTTGCAGTTCGACGGGACGGAGGATGGCATAACCCGAAAGATCCGCGACCGGGAACTTTGGGAGTGGAAACGGCGGACCATCGACATCTGCGGCGAGTTGGAACTGGGCGTGATTCTGGCAGTGACGGTTGTTCCCGATGTCAACGCCGAGAATATCGGCGGAATCGTCAATTTTGCCATTGAGCGGATGCCGGTGGTGCGCGGAGTGCATTTCCAGCCGATCAGTTATTTTGGACGTTACCCGAAGGCGCCTGCCGATGATGACCGGATCACGCTGCCGGAAGTCATGCGAGCGATCGAACGGCAGACGAACGGATTAATTCCGGTTGCCAGCCTGCAACCGCCTCGGGCGGAAAATGCCTATTGCTCGTTTCAGGGAAATTATGTGCGATTGGCAACCGGTGCAATGAAAGTCTGGAACTCATCGGAAAAGCAGGCTTGCTGCGGGTCGGCGGCAGTTGAGGAACCCGCGAAACGGGCCCGGGATTTTGTCGCGCGAAAATGGACGATGCCTGCAGCAAAGTCATCCCCGGAGAGAAAAGGACAATCCGGGGACAGCAGGGGCGCTTGCGGCTGTGCCATCGATACAACTAGCCTTGATGAATTTTTGGACCGGGTGGAGTGCAATTCTTTCTGCATTTCCGGGATGGCGTTTCAAGATGCCTGGAACTTGGACCTGGAACGGTTGCGACAATGTTTCATCCATGTCGTATCGGGCGACGGAGGGATTATCCCGTTTTGCGCCTATAATTTGACAAGTTGTGACGGGCGTTCCCTGTACCGGCCGTCGATAGGGAAGACGGAAGAATGACGGCGATGACGCCGCTCGAAGGCTGGACGGCCGCCCGGCTTGGGTTGGTTGGAAAACGGCTGGACCGGCGGCTCCTGGAAAGCTATCAGTTGGAAAAATTGACGGCGACGATTCATTTTGCCGCTGCCAATAGTCCGTTTTATCGAAAACATCTGAGACGGAATCCGGCGGCAGGTTTGCGGACGCTGGCGGATCTGACCGGCTTACCGTTTACGGATGCTGTGGATTTGCGCCGCGATGGTTCGCAAATGGTCTGTGTTTCCCAGTCGTGGATCAACCGGGTGGTTACGTTGGATACCTCGGGAACGGTCGGCGACCCGAAACGCTTGTGGTTCACGGCGGAGGACCAGAACTTGACGCTGGACTTTTTTCAGGCCGGGATGTCCACCTTGACCAGACCGGGCGACCGGGTGCTGATTCTATTGCCGGCTCGGCGTCCGGGCAGTGTCGGCGCTTTGCTGGCGCAGGCGCTGATGGGAATGAGTATGACGCCGTTGCCCTACGATTGGTCGGGAAATCTGGCGGATGCGGCAAGTTTTTTGCAGTACGAGCGGGTGGATTCGGTCGTAGGCAGCCCGATACAGGTTTTGGCAGTGGCCCGGTATTCAGTGGAACGGGGAGGACCGCTCCCTTGTCCGCGCACGGTGTTGCTCAGTACCGATTATGCACCCCGTTCTTTGATCCGGGAAGTGGAGAGGATCTGGAACTGTAAGGTTTTCGACCATTACGGCATGACGGAGATGGGGCTTGGCGGCGGGGTGGAGTGTGAAGCCCATGATGGCTATCATCTGCGCGAAACGGATCTTTTTTTCGAAATCGTCGATCCGCAAACCGGCGAACGATTGCCGGACGGCTGCGAGGGCGAAGTCGTATTTTCCACCCTTACCCGGCGGGGAATGCCGTTAATCCGTTACCGCACCGGCGATTTGTCGCGATTTCTGCCGGAACCCTGCGGTTGTGGCAGCGTACTGAAGCGGTTGGACCGTCTGGGCGGCAGACTGGATTCCATTCTCCGTTTGCCGGCGGCGGAGTTGCGGATTGGCGAAATTGCGGAAGCCGTCTTTGCCGTTCCGGGAGTGCTTGATTATGCCGTGACCGCCTTGCCGGAAAAAGAACGACTGACCCTGGAGGTGGCGGTCTGGTCGCTGGGGAGTCCTGCGACAACCCAGACGGAGGTGAATGAAAAATTGGGGCGGATCGGGCCATTGCGGGAGGCCCGGGAAGCAGGACAGCTTGCGGTTGGGGTGCGTTGCAATGTCTGTGCGGGATTCTTGCCGCCGGGACCCGCGAAACGAAGCTTCGGGAAAGTGATGTGAGGAGATGGCGGGTTCCAGACTGATTTATCTATTGCGCCACGGGCGGATTCAAAACCCCGGCGAATCGCGCCGCTATATCGGCCAACTGGATGCGCCGCTGGACCCGGAGGGGATCCGCCAGGCGGAACGGCTTAGGGAACGACTGCTGCCGACTGGAATTCAAAAATTCTATTGCAGCGATCTGGAACGGTCGCAGGAAACCGCGCGAATTCTTGCGGGGGCGAATGCCGGCAGGGTGTTTGTATGTCCGGAGTTGCGGGAGATTCATCTGGGCGAATGGGAAGGAATGGCTTTTGCCGAGGTTGTGCGGCGGTTTCCGGAAAAATTTGAAGCCAGGGGGCGGGATATCGCCTATTACCGGATTGCGGGCGGCGAGAGTTTTGCGGATTGCGCCAAGCGGGTGCTGCCGGCGTATCAGAAGATTATTGCCGAGTCGGCCGATTCAGTGGCGATCGTCGGCCATGCCGGCGTCAATCGGCTGATTTTGTGCCATTTGTTAGGGATGCCGATTGCCAATTTGTTTCGGATCGTCCAGGACTTCGCCTGTGTGAATGTGATCCAGTACAACGGAATCAATCCCCAGATCCGGCTCGTCAACGCTCTTACTTTGTGAATACTGTTACGGGAGGGAATCCGGATGGATGAACTGACGCGAATTTCACAGCTGCATCTGCAGGGATTTCACTGTGCGCAGGTATTGTTGATCATGGGTCTGGAGCACCAGGGCAAGGAAGATCCGGACTTGATCCGGGCCATGAATGGATTGTCAGGCGGACTCGGTTTTCAGGGCAAAACCTGCGGTG
>CAZRQI010000226.1:0-3152 GCA_964602025.1 uncultured Veillonellaceae bacterium | reverse complement strand
CGCGCGGAATTTCATATCGGCTAAGAACGGGTGTTTGGGATGTCGGAGTTTCGATCCAGATGGAGGCGATGAACCGGTGCGGTTACGAACGGTGCAGAATTTGCAGGAAGTGATCCACAACATCATCCATTTCAACGGTGAATTTGGCCGGGATCATCGGGTGGCGCCGAGACTGGCGCTGTTCCGGCACTGGTATTATGTCCCGCTGTTCGATCTCTTCGGGGCGGAAAAGTATATCGGCCATGTCGGGGAGCAGGGGCCGCAAATCGCTCCGCTGTCCGTCGCCGACTATCTGGAACATGCCGACGCGCTGGACAACCTGGATCCGCAGCCGACCCTGCGGGAATGGTTCCGGCCGGCGACGGAAGAGGAAGCGTTCCGGCTGCGCCTGGAGCTGGCCTATATTCTCGGGCGGCAGGGCCGGGAGCCCAACGATGTGATTCACATGTACGTAATGAAAGAATCAGGTTAGGAGAGTTCGCCGACCGATGGATTTTTTTCAGTGGCAACTGATTCTCGACATTGCCCGCAACGTCGGCCTGATTGGCGTGGGCGCCTATGTGAGCACCCGCTTGCCGGCGATCCGCCGGGCTCTGGCCTATTCGCACTACCGCCTGCATGACAAAATCATCCTGGCGCTGGTGTTCGGCGCATTCTCGGCAATGGGCAACTATATCGGCATTCCGGTGGTCGGGGCTCTGGCCAATACCCGGATTGTCGGGCCGATTGCCGGCGGACTGCTGGGCGGGCCGCTGGTTGGCGTCGGCGCCGGAATCCTGGGTGCGATTCCCCGGTACCTGATCGGCGGCTATACCGTT
The DNA here is from genome assembly GCA_964602025.1 of uncultured Veillonellaceae bacterium. Classification (GTDB taxonomy): domain Bacteria; phylum Bacillota; class Negativicutes; order UBA1444; family UBA1444; genus UBA1444. The sequence continues at coordinate 2,334 of CAZRQI010000226.1, read as the reverse complement.
GCCGCCTCGGTGCTGGCCAATATCCTGGCCGGCCTGATCAGCGGCTATGTCTATAACAAATATGGCCCGGGGCGGCTCAACCTGAAAATTGCCCTGGTGACTGCGTTTGCCTGCGAGCTGAATTTGAAAATTTTGATCCTGCTCTTGTCAAAACCCTTCGAAAAAGCCTGGGAGCTGGAAAGAATCATCGGGATTCCCACCATGGTCGCCAATTCGTTGGCCGTGGGGCTATTCTTTTATATTGTCCGCGACGTATTCCAGGAACAGCAAAAGGTTCAGGCGCAGTCGGCGCAGCAGGCGATTCGGTTGATCCAGCAGACCACCGAATTGCTGCATGAAGGACTGAATGCGAAAACAGCCCTGAAGATCGCCAATATTTTGCGGACGGAAACCAAGGCCGCCGCCGTGGCGATCACCGATAACGAAAAAGTGCTGGGCTTTGTGGGGGCTGGGGCCGACCATCACGCCGCCAACTCGCCGATCGTCACCCGGGCGACCCAGCAGGCGATCCATTCCCGCAATACCCTGATTTTCAACAACAAGGCCGAAATCGGCTGTCCCAATCCCTTGTGTCCGCTGACTTCGGTGATCGAAGCCCCCCTGATCGTCGACGGGCAGGTGCAGGGAATTCTGAAACTGTATAAGGCAAACGACGAGGTCATTACAAGTTACGAGGCCGAAATCATCCAGGGTGTTGCCGATTTCCTGGGGTTGCTGCTGGACCGTCATTCCCTCGGTGAGCAGAAGATGATGCGGGCCCAGGCGGAATACAACATGCTGAAGGCGCAGGTGAATCCGCATTTTTTGTTCAACACGCTGGGAACAATACGGGCGCTGGTGCGCACCTCGCCGGAACAGGCCCGGGCCCGGATCAAGGACTTGTCGGATTTTTTGCGCCGCAGTCTGGAACATGGCAAAGATATGACCCGGCTAGCTGAGGAACTAGAGATCGTCCGTTCCTATATCCGGTTGGAGCAGTCCCGTTTCGGCGAGCGGATCCGGGTGAAGGAAGAGATTCCCGATTCGGTGCTGGAGTGTTATCTGCCGGTATTTTCCCTGCAGCCGATCGTGGAAAACGCGATCAAGCACGGCTTGTCCTCCAAGCGGGACGGCGGGACGCTCGTCATCCGAATTTATGAGTCCGGCGATTTTCTGCATATGGAAGTGGAAGACGACGGCGCCGGAATCCCTTTCACCCGTCTGCGGGAGATCCGGCAGTTTGACGGAACTTCGGCGCGTGAGGCCGCCGGCGCCGGCATCGGCCTTAACAACGTCCATAAACGGATTCAGGTCCGGTTCGGGCCGCAATACGGCATCCAGATCGAGAGCCGGGAAGGGGAGGGCACGACCGTGAAGGTGGCGCTGCCAATCCTGCGCAAGGGGGAAGGGGTCGAATGAGCCTGCTGAAAGTTGTGATTGTCGATGATGAACCGATACTGTGTGACGAGCTGAAATGCCTGCTGGAGGATACCGGGGAAGTTCAGGTTGTCGGCGTCGGTCATAGCGGCGAAGAAGCGGTGGCTTTGTGCGCCCGGCCGGATGTGGACGCCGTGTTTCTGGACATCCAGATGCCGGTCATGAATGGCATGGAGGCCGCCCGGATTCTCGCCTCAAGGCCGCACTCCCCCCTGATCGTGTTTATTACCGCGTTCAGTAATTATGCGGTGGAGGCCTTCCAGGTGGAAGCGGTGGATTACATTCTGAAGCCGTTCGACGAGAGCGACATCGACCGGGTGCTGAAAAAACTGAAACTACGTCGTCCCAAATCACTGCCTGCGCCAAGCCGCCCCTTCCTGAAAAAAATCCTGGCGGAAACCGGCGATCGGCTGGAAGTGATCGATGTTAAGCAGGTGCAGTATTTTCAGGCCGAAAACCGGCAGATTTTTGTTTGTACGATCAGCGGAAAAAAATATGAAATCCGCAACCGACTCAATGAACTGGAAGAGGCGCTGGACCCGGCGGACTTTTTCCGTTGCCACCGGAATTTCATCGTGAACGTCAACCAGATCGGTCAACTGGCTAGTTGGTTCAACCGGGGCTATCTGCTGATCATGAAGCCGTCCCGCGATGAAATTCCGGTGGGCCGGGTGTATGCCACCCGGTTAAAAAACTACCTTCCTCTCTAAAAAGGAATTTTGTATTTTGTACACCCGTGCGGTATAATTGCATCTCGGAAGCTATTTTTCGCATTTCGTTCATAATTCTTTGTCGCAACAATTATTTTTCGTTATGATTTATTATGAAGCGAAATGTCAAGAGGACAATTTTTGACAGGAGGGGATACCTTGGCAGTAATCATCAACCGGAAATTCTGCAAAGGCTGCGGAATCTGCG
>CAZRQI010000225.1:0-3162 GCA_964602025.1 uncultured Veillonellaceae bacterium | reverse complement strand
TGGCGGCGTCCAGATCGAACACGTCGTCGACCCGTCCGCACTCCACACACCGCACGTGAGCGTGGTTGGACATATCAGCGTCATAGCGGAAGCTGTCCTCGCCGGCGTTGAGAATCTGCACCAAGCCGATTTCGTTCAGAATGTCGATCGTCTTGTAGACTGTCGCCAGACTCATCGTCGGATAGGTCGCCTGCAGGCTGTTGAAAATCATTTCCGCGTTCGGGTGTTCCTTGGTATTGGCCAACACTTCATACACAGCCAGTCTTTGCGGCGTAACCTTGAACCCGTTTCCCCGCAGTAATTCCGTAATGTTCTTGCTCATGTCGCGCTCCTTTGTCAATAGATGTAAGGGCTCCCGGTTATCCGAAAATCGTTATTTATTAATAATTCTAGATTTGATTTTATATTTTCAGTGCCAACCTTGTCAAGTAAATCCCTGCCAACTCTTCCACAAATCGCATTTTTTCAGTAAATCCTGGCGAATTTTGCGACGCTGTGCAAAATCAAAGTGTTTTATGAAAGGAAAATTGCGCCGGACAGCGAAACAAATACATCATGGAAAAGAAATTATTGTTCGCTCTTGATATTGGAACCCGCAGCATCGTGGGCCTGGTCGGTGAAAAGACCGATTCCGGCGTGCGGATTCTGGGCGGCGTACGCCAGGAACACACCACCCGCGCCATGCTGGACGGACAAATCCATGACGTGCCGGAAGTGGCGAAAGTGATCCGCTCGGTCAAACTCAAGCTGGAGAAGGATTTCGGTCCGCTCCGCCAGGTCGCCGTCGCCGCGGCCGGTCGCGCCCTGTCGACGCTCAACGCGTCGGCGGAGCTGGATGTGCACAACCGGGGCTATCTGACGGCGCAGGAGGAACGGACGCTGGAACTGACCGCCATTCAGTCCGCCCAAAAGCAACTGGCCACTTCGCGGGTGGTCAACGATCCGGCCAGCTATTACTGCGTCGGCCACAGCATCGTGAAGTTCTCGCTTGACGGCACCCCCATGAAAACGCTCGTGGGCCAGCGCGGCCATAAAGCTTCGGTGGAGATCATCTCCACCTTTTTACCCCGCCAGGTCATCGATTCCCTGCAGGCGGCCGTCCTGCACGCCGGGTTGGAAATCGGCACCCTGACCCTGGAGCCGATCGCCGCCATCAACGTGCTGATCCCGCCGACAATGCGGCATCTGAATCTGGTGTTGGTGGATGTGGGCGCCGGGACGTCCGACGTCGCCGTGACCCGGGGCGGTTCGGTGGTCGGCTATGGCATGGTTCCCGTCGCCGGCGATGAAATCACCGAAGAAATTTCCGGGCAATATCTGCTGGATTTCAAAGTAGCCGAAACCCTGAAGCGACGCATGGGGAAAAACGTCAAGCATCTGAACTATGTCGACATTCTCGGCATCAAGCACAGCAAAACGCCCGCCGAACTGGTCCAGGGCATCGCCCCGGTCGTTACGGAACTGGCGCAGGCGATCGCTTCCCAAATCATGCTGTTGAACAATTCGACGCCGCAGGCCATCCTGCTGGTCGGCGGCGGCGCCCTGACCCCTTTGCTGCCGGAAATCCTCGCGCAGATCATGGATATGCCCAAGGACCGGGTCGCCGTGCGCCGACCGGACGCCATCGAGGATCTGGAGGACATTACCGCCGAATTTTGCACGCCGGACGCGGTCACCCCCCTGGGCATCCTCAAGATCGCCGGCGCCGAGACCCTGAATTTTTTGAATGTCGTATTGAACGAACAGCCGTTGCGCCTGTTCAACCTCGGCGGCCTGACCGTCGGCGACGCCCTCCTGGCCGCCGGGATCGACGCCCGCAGCCTGGCCGGCCGCCCCGGTCTGGGACTCACGCTGAACATCAACGGTGATCGCCTGTTTATTCCCGGCTCCTACGGACAGGCAGGCCAGTTGACCGTCAACGGCAAATCCGCCAATTTCAGCGATCCCGTCGGCGAAGGCGACGTAATCGTCGTAGAGAAGGGCATGGATGGAACGAGCCCCTCGCCCTGTCTGGCGGAGTTGGTCGAATTGCCGGAGCCGTTGCCGCTGGAGCTGGAGGGAAAAGCGTACCGTCTCGCACCGCTGATCACGATCAACGATAAACCGGCCTCGCCGAAAGACAAACTCAACGACCGGGACCAGATCCAATGGAGTCCGGTGGAGCGGGTCGACCAGGCTTTCCGGGCGGCGAAACTGACACTGGATCCGAAACGGTTTCGCTACTCGGTGAATCAGACGGAACGGGTCCATTCGGTCTGGCCGACTTTTACCGTCAACGGCCAGCCGGCGCAAGCCAGTTCCGCCGTCCACGCCGGCGACAAAATCCGCGTCATTGAGCCCTCGATCCCGACGGTCAGCGAAGTCCTCGGTTTTTGCAACCAGGATGTCGAACCGATCGAAGTGCTGTTCAACGGGGTTCACTGCCCGGTTCCGACACGCCGGTTCAGTCTGACCCTGAACAACGCACCCGCCGAGCTGGCCGATCCCGCTCCGAACGGCGGCGTCATTGAATTCAATCTGTCGGCTGAAACGCAACCTACGCTGGCCGACGTGCTGCTGGCCGCCGAGTTCAATCCGGCCGACATTCCCGCCGCCGGCGGAGTGACCGTCGTCGTCAACGGCAAGGTGGCCGAGTATACCGCCTACGTAAAAAATGGCGACAAAATCGACATCGTGACGCGCGCCGCCAAATAGAACCGGTTCTTTTCCGTCGTATTTCCCCCTCGTCGCAGGCTGTTCAAAAAAAAGAGCAGGCCACATTCCGGCCTGCTCTTTTTTCCCGGGTATCCGGGCAGGATGCGGCAAAAACCGATACGGTCGCCAAGCACAGGGCTCCCGGAGAATCGGTCTCGCTTTATCCAATTTGTCATAGTATATCATAATTTTTTTTGCTTGTATGGTAATGGCAATAAAAAAACCAAAGGGATTCGCCGCTCGCCGTTGAATATTAATTTTGAACATCTTTCATTGGAGGAACCGCATGCCGGACCAACGTGAAAACTCTCTCCTGGCTGCTTTCCGTCGCAGACAATTCCCTGCGATTTTTTTCTTGTTGCCGTTTTTCTTCCTACTGTTGATCGGCTTGGCCTGGTACGAAGTTTCCGCCCGGGTGGAGCGCGAATATCAGATCGAAGTGGAAGCCATCTACCGGGAAAGCGACAA
>CAZRQI010000224.1:0-3162 GCA_964602025.1 uncultured Veillonellaceae bacterium | reverse complement strand
AATGAAGGACGGATTTCCGGACTATTTTAGGAGGACTTCCCGGCATGACTCTGCTCATGGAAGGAAAACCGGCCGCCGCCCTGTTGCGGGCCCGGTTGGCTGAAAAAGCGAAAAAATTGCGCGAACAAAAGATTTCCTGCGGATTGGCGGTGCTGCTGGTCGGCGACGATAATGCCTCCATCATTTACGCCGAGTGGCTGGGGAAATTGTGCGGAAATCTCGGCATTCCCTATCACCTGGCGGCCTTGCCGGGGGAAACGACCCAGAAGGAGATTCTGGAATTGATGGAACAGCTGAACCGGAATCCGGAAGTCAGCGGTATTTTGCCGATGATGCCGATGCCGGCCCAGGTCGATCCGGATATCGTGGTGCGCAGCATCGATCCGGACAAGGATGTGGATGCGCTGCATCCCCTGAACGTCGGCCTGGTGGCCGCCGGCAAGAGCCCGTGGGCGCCCTGTACGCCGCGAGCGGTCATGACGGTGCTCGATCATTACGAAATTCCCCTGGCCGGCAAGCATGCCGTCATCGTCGGCCGCAGCAACGTGGTCGGCAAGCCGTTGGCGCAGTTGCTGCTGGCGCGGGACGCGACCGTGACGATCTGCCACTCGCGAACGCCGGACCTGCCGTATTTTCTGCGGCAGGCGGACCTGGTCGTGGCGGCGGCGGGGAAACCGCGGTTTATTACGGCGCCGATGATCAAACCGGGCGCCGTGGTGGTCGACGTCGGGATCAACGACCTGAACGGGCAAATCGTCGGCGATGTCGATTTCGCCGGGGCCAGCGCGGTTGCGTCGGCGATCACGCCGGTGCCGGGCGGCATCGGCACAGTCAGCACGGTGATGGTATTGGAAGCGGTGCTGCGAAAATGGCAAGATTAGAAAGGAAGAACGAAATGCTGGCGATTTGCGGCGGGAAAATATTTACGATGAACGGCGACGTCCTGGAGCAGGGCTGTATTTTGACGGAGGGCGGCAAAATTCTGGCCGTCGGCGCCGGAATCGACATCCCGGCGGACTGTGAGCGCTTCGACGCCACAGGCAAGATTGTGACTCCGGGACTGATCGATGCCCACACCCATCTTGGCGTGTACGCCGAACCGACGGAATGGTCGGCGGAGGACGGCAATGAAACCAGCGCGCCGGTGACCCCGGCCATGGATGCCCTGGATGCCATCAACCCGGCGGACATCGCGTTCGATGACGCGTTGGCCGGCGGCGTGACCACCGTCATGATCGCTCCGGGCAGCGCCAACGCCGTTGGCGGGCAGTGCGTCGTGCTGAAAACCTCGCGCCGCTCCACGGTGGAGGACATGCTTTTCAAACGGCACGCCGGCCTGAAAATCGCCTTTGGCGAAAATCCCCGCCGCGTATACGGCGATCAGCAGAAAGCGCCGGTGACGCGGATGGCGACGGCGTATCTGGTGCGGGAAACGCTGCAAAAGGCGCGCAACTATCTGAAGAAAAAAGGAACCAAGGATTTTACGCCGGATTTCGGCATGGACGCCGTGCTGCGGGTGCTGCGCCATGAAATGCCGCTGCGGGCCCATGCGCACCGGGCCGACGACATCATGACGGCGCTCAGGATCGCCCGGGAGTTCGACGTGGACATCGTGCTGGACCACTGCACGGAGGGGCATCTGATCGCGCCGGAACTGGCCCGGCTGCAAGCCCGGGCCGCGGTCGGACCGCAGCTGATCACGCGGGCGAAGATGGAACTCAAGGATAAAAGTTACCGGACGCCGGCGGTGCTGGCCGAGCATGGCGTGCAATTCGCCCTCGTCAGCGACCACCCGGTGGTGCCGAACATGTTTTTGTCGGTTTATGCGGGACTGGCCGTCCGGTTCGGGTTGCCGCCGCTGACCGCCTTGCGGGCCGTGACGAGCGATCCGGCGGATATCCTGGGGATTGGCGACCGGGTTGGCCGGCTGGCGCCCGGTTATGACGCCGACATCGTGGTGTGGAGCGGCGACCCGCTGGAGATGGCTTCGAGGCCGGAAAAAATCTGGGTTGGCGGATCTGTCGCGGATCTTGCGGCCGATAATGGAGGAACAGCAGCATGGCAACAGAAATGATCGACCGCGACTGGGAAGAGTTCAAGACAAAATTCAATGTCAAGTCGCAGATCGACCTGAACCAGTACAAGCCGGCCCAGATGCAGCGCCGGATCACGAACCTGATGACCCGGCACAATGTGCAGAAGTACATGGATTTCTTTCATCTGATTGAGAAAGACGAGGCCCTGTTCCGTTATTTCATCGACTATCTGACGATCAATGTCACGGAATTTTTCCGTACGCCGGAGAAATTCGTGGAACTGGAGCAGAAGGTGATCCCGGATCTGATGCAGCAGAGCTCCCGTCTGAAGATATGGAGCGCCGGCTGCTCGACTGGCGCCGAACCCTACTCCATGTCGATCATGATGTCGGATCTCACGCCCCGGACCAAGCATCAGATCCTGGCCAGCGACCTGGATATTAAGATGCTGGCGAAAGCCAAGGAAGGCGTGTATCAGTCCAATGAGCTGAAAAATGTATCTCCCGCCCGGCTGACGAAGTATTTCAAAGCGGCGGGCGGCGACCGTTTCGCAGTGGCGGCCGAAGTCAAAGAGGGCATCACGTTTCAGCATCACAACCTGTTGCTGGACAAGTATGACAGCGGGTTCGACCTGATCTCCTGCCGCAACGTGGTGATCTATTTTACGGAAGAGGCCAAGGACAAGCTGTACCGGCGGTTTCTGGAAGCCCTGCGCCCCGGCGGCGTCCTGTTCGTCGGCGGGACCGAGGCCATCCTCAATTTCCGGGAGATCGGTTTTCAGCACTACATGCCGTTTTTCTATCGCAAACCGATGAAGTAGCCGGGCGGCTTGACAAAAAAAGTTCGGGTTGTTAGAATAACATCAAGTTTATATCTTCAATTTCAATGATCAGGAAGAGTACTCGTGCGAGAGAGCCTCAGCGAGCCGGCGGCAGTGGAAGTCCGGCGTGACTCAACACGACGAATGGGCCTGAGAGAAGCAGTCCGAGCCGCTGACCGCGGGGTAGGCGCTGCCGGAATCTTCCGCCGTTATCATGGGAAGCGGGCATCGGACCTATGTTCCCGTGCCTAGACCAAGTCGGGCTCGCAAGAGCCAAGCAGGGTGGTACCGCGGGTTGACCCCTCG
>CAZRQI010000223.1:0-3167 GCA_964602025.1 uncultured Veillonellaceae bacterium | reverse complement strand
CCGGAAGAGTTTGCGATCGTCGATACGCTGTTCGAACGGGCCAAGTTGCTGGCGCTGTGCACACTCAACCTGGATTGACGAAATATAATAAATCGAAGGTGGAGGGAAGAAGGAATGGCGGATCCCAAACAGGACGAATACAAAGTCAGCTGGAAAGGCTGGCTGTCGCTGATATTGCTGATCGTGTCGTTTTCCGGCATATTCGCCAAAGCGGCCGGACCGTGGCGGGCGCTCGATTTTCAGGTGCTGACCGGCCAGTTCGGCCAGGTGGCCAAAGGAGTTTTCTTTACCGGTAAAGGCGGCGTGGGAGCGCGGGAAGGATTCATGTTCGCGCTGACCCTGTTCCCGACCCTGATGTTTGCCCTGGGCTGCATCAATGTCGCGGAATCCATGGGCGCGCTGCGCGCGGCGGAAAAACTGTTCCGGCCGATCCTGAAACCGTTCATGGGCATTCCGGGCGCTACCGGGCTGGCGTTTGTCAGCAGCTTCACCAGTTCCGACGTCGGCGCGGTCATGACCAAAGGACTGGCGGAGGAAAAAATGATGACCGATGATGAACGGACCATTTTTGTCGCCTATCAATACGCCGGTTCCGCCGTGGTCACCAATACCTTCGGCACCGGCGCCGCCCTGCTGCCGATCAGCGTGCTGCCGGTCGGCGTCATCATCGGGATCATTTTCATCGTCAAAGTCATCGGCGCCAATATCGTGCGGTTTTATCTGAAATGGCACGCCGCGAAAAACCGGAGCCAGGGGGGTGCTGTCAATGGCTGAGCCGACTGCGGCAGGAATGGACCTGCAGAAAATCAAGCCCAGTATCGTGGAGGAATTTGTGGCCGGCGCCAAGAAGGGATTCTACATCGGCGCAGAAATGATCGCGCCGGCGATGGTCCTGGCGTTTGTCCTTATCCAGTTTCTGAACATCACCGGTTTGATGACAATCGTAGGTCAGGCGGTCGGACCGGTGATGGCCGTGTTCGGCTTGCCGGGCGAGGCCATCGTCGCCCTGGTCGCGGCATTCTTCGCCAAGGCGGCGGGCTGCGCCACGGCGGCGTCGCTATATGCGCAGGGAACCATCACGGCGCAGCAGGCGACCATCCTGTTTCCAGCCTGCGTGACGATGGGGACTCTGATCGGCCACTTCGTCCGGATCGTCATCACTTCCAACGCCAATAAAAAATGGCACGCATTGCTGTTGTGCGTGCCGGTGATCGACGCGGCGATCGCGATGTGGCTGACCCGTATCATCATCCAGTTTTTCTAAGACCGGGGGAATTCCCGACAATAGAATGACAAAATCGACCCGGCCGGCTTCTTGCGAAGCCGGCCGGTTTTGGTTTTCATCCTGATGAGCTGCGGCCCTGCCGCTTGGCTCTCATGTGTACAACGCACGTTGTACGATTAGGCGCCTTGGGCGCCTCTCACTTCCTTATTCAGTTGGGTCTCCTGTTCGAGGTTATCCGATGGAGTCGCCTCCTCCAAGAAGTTTCCCCCGCTCGCCGGCGGTGATTCTTTATCCCTTCCTTCTGGTTTCATTATAACACAAAGACCGAGTATTCGCAAAAAACAGAAATTTACAAATGGACGCCGATTGGCGGCTAAATCCATGGGTCGATAGGTTAGCCGCTGCGTCTAATACTATTTAGCGTTTTCAAATAATGTTATAATTAAACCAAACTAACAGTTTTGGCAGCCCGAATCGGTCGCGTGTGAAACGGTATTTTCCAAAAAGGAAGGAGCGAATCCCATGATGAATTGCGGCAAACGGATCATGGCGGCGCTGATCGGCCTAATCTTTCTGCTGGGCCTGAATTCCCCGGTCGCAGTCGCCGAGCAGGTCTGGAACACCAACAAGTCAAACGGCTGCCGGTTCAGCATACCTGTTCACTCCAAGGAAGTGAAGATCACCGATATCCGCTGGGACGGCCCCTGCCAGAACAGTCTGGCGGAAGGCGAAGGGCCGATTCAAATTAAGTTCTTCCGGGATGGCAACGAAAAGGCGCCGATCGTTATTGACGGTACGATGACGATGGCGGGCGGCATGCCCAATGGGAAAGCCTTGTTGCGCTGGAACTTCGGCCTGTCGTTCGAAGGGGAATACCGCAACGGCGAGCGGGCCCGCGGCGTCATGCGCTACAATGGCGAAACCTACGATGGCGAATTTTATCTGGATGAATTTCATGGCAAGGGAACATACCGCTTCAAGAATGGCGATGTTTACGAAGGGGACTGGGCCGCCGGCAAACGGAACGGGTTCGGCAAACTCACGGGGACGGACGGCAAAGTGAAATACCAGGGAGAATGGAAGGACAACCATCCGACCAATGATCCGGCCCTGACCCGGACGCTCAAAGCGTTTTTGAACATTCCCTGGGGGACCAGCCGGGATGAAGTCGAAAAAGCGATGAAAAGCCGGCCGGGCAATTTCCTGAAGTCCAATTTGTTCTTTTTTAAGAACGGAGTTTACTGGGGCGGCGGCAAAGCGTCGGATGGGACCGAGTTCACGTATTTTTTGAGCCGGTTCAACAACGAGCCCGCCTTGATCAAAGCCTACAGCTATCAAGACAAATTTTTTCTGGGCCAAGTCTCGTTCTTCAATACCGAGCAGGATATTCTCAGCAATTTCGAGACCGTCAAGCGGGATCTGAACGAACGCTACGGCGCGCCAACCAAGGAAACAGGGAAGTTCATGGACAGCCTGGTTCTCTGGGAGTTTCAGGAGGGCAACTTTATCGGTCTGAAAATTGAGCGTCTTGGCTATGACAAGGCGAATTTCGCGTTAAACAACCAGGATTCGGCGCTGCGGGAAGTTCTGAAACGTCCCTTCAATCTGACCCTGTACTACGGGTATGGGGTGGTCTACAAGAAACTGTACAACTTTACGGCCACGACCACTAAGACCGACTATTAACGTTGCTTTCCGGGGTTCCGGCGCGTGTGAAAGGGGGATGTCCCGTGAACCGAAGAATGGGCCCAGCCGGTTTTTGTCGGCTGCTGTTGGTTTTCGTTTTGTGCTGGGGCTGCCTGTTGCCGGCGGCGCAGGCGGCGGAACGATCCTGGCTGCAGGTTCACTATGACCCGGCCGTGTCGCCGCAAACCCGAAACCACATCGAGGCCGCCGCCGACCTGATCGCCGACATGCTCACCGAATACCGGCTGCCGCTGCG
>CAZRQI010000222.1:0-3180 GCA_964602025.1 uncultured Veillonellaceae bacterium | reverse complement strand
TTTTCCCGCCGCTCGGATGATCTCCGGAATCCGGTCCCGGACGAGTTTGTCATATTGGATCATTGGATTGCCTCCCGTCATTGCTTATAGCGTTTTGCATAGTAATTTTCAGTCCGCCAGTTCAGAATATCGACGACATTCCCCGCCAGCGCCGGCGACAAATACGGCAGTATCGCCGCACTCAGACTGAACCGCCGGTTGATCTGGTCATACTCGAAGAACCGATTCCCCTGCGAAAGGAAATGAATCGGATTCCGCTCCGCCAGCCGATACAATCGTTCGTCATCCCAGCCTCGCCAGTTCCTGGTAGCATTGTCCCGCTCCATGTCCTTGTCCCGTGCAGGCTCGGCATAATACTCGCGCCAGCTTCGCACCATCATTTCCCGGTCGACCGCCGGAACGATCCGACGATCTTGCAGGAAAGCGCCGATTGTCGGCATCTTGTACGATTTCGACATCGCCGTTTTTTCGAGTTCCCGCAGAAACGCAGCCGCATCCGTGCCGATCCACGCCGCTTCCTCCGAAGTCAACTCTTCTATGGAAGCCAAGTATCCCAACCAGCCATCCGGTTGCAAATAACGGTCCAGCGGAATATCCACGCCGTTGAACATATCGGTTCGGGTGGGCCGGCCGCCGATTCGCTCCTTCAAACGCAGATATTCGTCACGCATCCGCTCCTTGAGCGGTTCGTGCTTCCGCATCTCAATAAAGAGGTCGATCAGGCGAAAGTCAAAGTTCACCTGACAATCGTCCGGGTATTCCATTTCATGATAATCGCCGGTTGACTGGCCGTTTTTCAGCCATGGATTCTGGCCGGACAGCACCAACGGCAGATAATGCGCCCGCTTGTAATTGCCGATGAAATCCAGCACGTTCAGATATTTCTTGCCGTCGTCCCGCCGCAAGCCCCGGCCCAGTTGCTGCAAAAATACCACGAACGATTCCGTCGGCCGCAAAAACAGCACCATATCGAGAGATGGAACATCCACGCCTTCGTTGAAAAGGTCCACCGAAAACAGCACCTTAATCTCGCCATTCCGCAGTTGATCCAACGCGGGGCCTCGTTCGAGGAAATGATCGCCGGTCGGCTCACCGCTGTGGCAAACTGCCGCCGCTACTCCATGCTCTGAAAAATACTCCGCCATGAATTCCGCGTGACGGATGCTGGCGCAAAACCCCAACGCGCGCTTTGCCTGAAACTGTTTGTATTTCGATAATACCAGATCCGCCCGTTGATTTTTAACCAGAATTTTTTCCAGCTGATCCGGATCATAGCGGCCATTCCGATAATCGACCTTGCTGTAATCCGTTTCGTCGAAAAATCCATAATAACGGAACGGAACCAACAAGCCGCGATTGATCGCATCCGTCAAAAAGATTTCATAAACCACGTTGCCGTCGCACAGCGCAAAAATATCCTGATTGTCGGTGCGATAGGGCGTAGCCGTCAGGCCCAGCAAAAAGCGCGGCCGGAAATACTGCAAGACTTTCCGGTAACCGGCCGCCGCTGCGTGATGAAATTCGTCGATAACGATATAGTCGAAGTCCGCTGGATCAAATCCTGCCGCCGACAGATACTTTTCCTGCGAAAGAGTTTGTACGTTGGCGAAGAGAATTTCCGCATCCAGCTCCTGCCGTCCGCCGCCCAATCTCCCATACGCAGCGTCCGCGCGGACATTGCGGAATGATTTTTCCGCTTGTTGAAGAATTTCGTCCCGATGCGCCACAAACAGCACCCGCCGAAATTCCGGCCGGTTGCTGTCGAATGCGGCCAGATAGGTTTTTCCCGTGCCGGTGGCGGCAACGACGATCGCTTTCCGGACTCCCTCGGCCCGCGCCTGTTTCAGTGCATATAACGCCTCGATCTGAAATCCTTTGGCAACGATTGCCGTAGGTTCGGGCAAGTTTTCGCCCGGGTCAAAATCCACAAACCGAACGCGCCGCCAGGATTCCGCGTACGCTTTGATCGTTTCTTCAGTGACCGTGTCGGCGTAGTGATGGAAGAATTCTTCAAACGTCGCCGAAAAATGCTCGTAATCGTGCGGCGCCAACGACTTTTGCACGCGAAAATTCCATTCCACGCCCCGCGTCATCGCTTCCCGCGAAATATTGGAAGATCCGACATATACGATACTGTCTTGTGGGGTTTCAATGAGGTAAGCCTTCACATGAAAAGAAGTATCTTTCTTATTATATAGCCGCAGATCTATCTTGTCCCGCAAACCGTCCAGCAGCATAACCAGCGCGGCGGGTTCCGTGATTCCCAAGTAGGTGCTGGTGAGAAGTTGGATCGGCACCCCTCTGGCGGCGGCCTGTTGCAAATCGTCGAGAATCAGGGCGACGCCCTTTTCCATGACAAACGAAACCATCATGCGGATGTGGACTGCTTCGGCCAAATCTTTCTTTAATGCGTCGTATAAAGTTGTTCCCCTGTTGGTCACCGCGTTCAGCAAACTTGCCGATTGATTGTCAGTCTTTAGGTGAGGCATGGTTCTTCCTCCCGCTGACGCTCCCGTCAAACAGTCATTTCTGTCATTCGCGCTTGCGCTGACGCCGAGCAATATCTGACTATTTTCTCCCTACTCTTACCAGTTTCCTGCCAGCACGAAAATTCTTCCCTCGGCCCGCCCCCGCCAAGCCTTACCGCCCCCCATCACCAACCGTCATCCTTCCCTCACTATATCCGCTTCCGCTGACAACCCATTGTCAGTGTTTCCGTTAATGCTGCAAATAAAGGCTCTGCGATCGCAGAGCCTTTCGTCATTCCTTACTATAGTTTTGGCGCCGGACCGGCGTCTTTGCCGTCCTTGGCGTATTTCAGCGCCACCAGGATCTTCCGCTCGAACTGCGAGCCTTTTTGGTAGGGAACCCAGTGGGTCGGTTCCGAGTACCGCTTTTTCTCCACGCCGTGCCCGTCATAGTCGATGGTCTCCAGCGTGCGGGTTTTCCGCGTGGACAGGAGAACCTCGTTTTTGGTCAGGGTCGCCTCGCCGGAGTCCTCGCTGAGCTTGTCGTACTCCAGTTTGTGCCAGTAGATGAGGCGGTCGCCGTCTTTGCGCACGCTGGCCTTGTCGATGTATTCCGTGTAGGCTGCGCCGCTCATGTTGATCGGGTCGTCCTTGTCGGTCCGCCCGACCTGTGTCCAGCTGGCCGCCAGCGCCGTATTGGTGACGAGCAGCA
>CAZRQI010000221.1:0-3182 GCA_964602025.1 uncultured Veillonellaceae bacterium | reverse complement strand
ACCGTAAATGAATGGAACTCTGGAGAGCCCCTGTCAGCAGGGCGCCGAAGGTGCAAATCGGTCGGATCGGCCGGTGAAACTCTCAGGCAAAAGGACAGAGATGATGGAGCAACCCGCGAAGGGTTGCGCCGTTGCCTTTTTTGCACATGTCCAGAGTCAGATCGAAAGATTTGACTCTTTTCATTTGAGTTGAGAACCTTCCGCTGTTGGCAGGCTGTCCGAGGGTCCGCATGGCATGGGTCCAGCCATAGGGAAAAGGGGAGGGTGTCACATGAACAAAAAGAATCTGGTTCTGATCGGGTTTCTGGTACTGGCGCTGATGGCGGGAAGTCTGCTCGCGGGATGCGGCAAGAGCGCCGATTCCAACAGTATCAAAATTGGCCTGCTAAATGAAATGACCGGCGGCAACGCGACGTTCGGAACTTCATCCGCGAATGGCGCCAAAATGGCCTTCAAAGAAATCAATGCCAAAGGCGGCGTGCTGGGAAAACAAATCCTGGCGGTAATCGCCGACAATAAGAGCGAGCCTTCCGAATCGGCCAACGCGATGACCAAATTGGCGACGCAGGACAACGTCGTGGCGGTGACCGGCGTGTTCGCCAGTTCGAACGCCATTGCCGCCTCCAGTGTGGCGGAAGCGACCAAAACGCCGTTTTTGGCGGTTGGCGCTACGAACCCGAAAGTCACCGTGGACGAAAAGAGCAAAAAAGTCAAGGATTACACTTTCCGCGTCTGCTTCATCGATCCGTTCCAGGGAACGGTGGGCGCGAATTTCGTTCTCAATACGCTGAAACTGAAAAAAGCCGTCCTCATGGTGGACAACAGCAGCGACTATAGCAAGGGGCTGGCGGCGTTCTTCAAGGAAGCCTTCACCAAGGGCGGCGGCAGTATCCTGTCGGAAGAAGCCTATCTGCAGAAAGACCAGGATTTCAAGGCGGTCCTGACGAAGCTGAAATCTATGAACGCCGAAGTGATCTATGTGCCGGGATATTACGAAGAAGTCGGCAAAATCGTGAAACAGGCCCGTGAGATGGGCATTACCGCGCCGATCATCGGCGGCGACGGCTGGGATTCGCCGAAATTGGTGGAACTGGGCGGAGCTCCGGCGCTCAATAACACGTTCTTTACCAACCACTATTCCGTTGATGACAACAGCCCGGCTTCCAAAGCTTTCGTGGAGGCCTACAAAAAAGAATACGGCCAAAATCCGGACGCGCTGGCGGTGCTTGGCTATGATGCGGCCAAACTGCTGATCGACGCCATCCAGCGCGCCAACAGCCTCGACAAGGCGAAGATTCAGGCGGCCTTGGCCACCACCAAAGCCTATCCGGCCATCACCGGCGCCACGACCCTCAATGCAACGCATGATGCGGTCAAGAGTGCGGTCATCATCGAAATGAAGAACGGCAAACAGATTTTCAAGGCGACTGTAAAGCCCTGACAGGATTTTAATAATTTGTGACGAACAAAAGAGATGTGGGGAAACCTGCATCTCTTTTGTGATTTTGCGGCTAAAAGAGTGATACGGGAGGGAATGTTTTGCATCCATTTATGAAAATCGCCAACGAGGAGGCCGCGACCGCCGCCCGCAACAATGAAGGCGGGCCGTTCGGTTCAGTGATCGTTCGCGAGGGGGAGGTCGTTGCCCGGGGCCATAACGAAGTCCTGAAAAGCAACGACCCGACGGCGCATGCCGAAATGGTGACGATCCGGCGGGCAGCGGCCGCGCTCGGACGGTTCGATCTGTCCGACTGTGTGCTCTATACTTCCTGCGAGCCGTGTCCGATGTGTTTGTCGGCCATTTACTGGGCGCGCATCCCCACCGTGTTTTTTGGCTGCACCAAGGAAGATGCGGCGGATATCGGTTTCGACGACCAGGCCATCTATGAATATATCCGACACCCGGAGCAGCACCAGGCGGAATTGTGCCTGATTTCCCAAGACCGCGAGGAGTGCCTGCGCAACTTCGAAGAGTGGCGCAACAAAGCGGACAAAACGATGTACTGAGCACGGAGTACCGAACGGAAAGCTTGGGGGCGGCATTTTGCGGCGCTGGCGAAAATGGATTGATCCGACCTTTACGAACCCGGAACTGGAAGAAAAGTACAACGAAGCCTATCTGGAAGAAAATATCTCGATCAGCCGAATCAGCCTGGTGGTTTGGCAATGCGCCAATCTGGCCCTGATCGGCATGGATTATCTGCTGTCCGGCTCGGGGCGGTTGTTCTTGTTCCTGCTGGGACTGCGGCTGACTGTTTTTGCTTATTTTTTTATCCTGACCCGATTCCTGGGTAAGGTCAAAGAGGTTTCCCGGTATCAACAGACCCTGTTTTACTCCCTTTGCATCGGTGTCGGCGTGTTTTTGCTCATCAATCTGACCCGGCCGCCGACGTATCTGCAGCATTCGGTGATTGATGTCATCGGTGTTCTTTGCATCTATCTGGTATTCCCCAACCAGTTTCTGTTCCGGCTGATTCCGGCATTGTTGCTGACGGCAGGCAGTATCTTGCTATATATCTTCGTGAAAACGGGCCTGGGTCCGGGGATTATTCTCGTGACCCTGGTTTCCTATGGGTTGGTCAATTTTCTGGGCCTGTTGGTTTCGGCTCGGTTGTATCGGGCGAGACGCACGGAATACCGCAGCCATTTGGCGGAACAGGCGGCGCAGGCCAAGATCGCCCGGCTGGCGATGCAGGATGATCTCACGGGAATTGCCAACCGGCGGCATTTTTACCGGCAGGCGGAAGCTGAACTCGCTCATTTCCAGCGCGCCAAACAACCGCTGGCGCTGTTGATGCTCGATTTGGACCATTTCAAGCAAATTAACGACAAATACGGCCATGGTGTCGGCGACGCGGTGTTGATCCGTTTTGCCCAGTATGTTTCGACGCAAATCCGACAAGAGGATCTGCTGGGCCGGGTGGGTGGCGAAGAGTTTGCCATCCTGCTGCGTGACGCCACGATTGACCAGGCGAAGACGATCGGGGAGAGAATTCGCGCAGGAGTCGCGCAGCTGCCGATTTTCGGCGGCGATGACGCCGACCGCTTCACGGTCAGTATTGGCATTGCTACGGCGGAAGACGCGGATGCGTCGTTTGACGACCTGTTTGGCCGAGCTGACAAGGCGTTGTACCGGGCGAAACAAGAGGGCCGGAATCGGGTGGCGATCGCTGCCCCGGCTG
>CAZRQI010000220.1:0-3208 GCA_964602025.1 uncultured Veillonellaceae bacterium | reverse complement strand
TAAAAATGACCTCCATCGTCGGCTATGTCGCCGTCCAGGATTTGACCAAAGCCAGTGACATCATCCGCAGCCGGACCTTTGACGCCTTCTTTCCGCTGATCCTGACGGCGGTACTGTATTTCGCCATTGCAGCGCTATTGCTGCAAATACTGGAAGTCGTCGAAAACCGGACCGATCCCCGGCGACGTCGCCAAACGCAGGGACCCCGAAGCGGACTTCGCCATGTCAACATGACGCTGATTGTCACGTTAATTTGTCTGGCCGGCGCAGTGCTGTTCTCCGGAGAATTGGCCACCTTTGTGCCCCGTAAGACCGCCGCCGACTCCCCCATCAACCGGCCAGCCGATCTGGATGGCCGGCGCGTCGCCGTCATCACCGGTACTACCGGCGATTTCACGGTACGCAAAAATTACCCCAAAGCACAGATTCTGGACATGGTCTATGCCGCCGACGCCGCCCTGGCTGTACAGACTCGCAAAGCCGACGCGTTCGTGTTCGACCGGAACACTCTCCAATACATCATCGCCCGCAGCAACAACGCCTTTGAGCTGCTGCCGGAACGGGTCGCCACCGTGGAGATCGCCATTCCGATGCGCAGCGCCAACACCGAACTCCATCAAAAAGTCAACGCCGTCATTAAACAATTTCAGCAGAATGGAACCCTACAAAGCCTCAAGACGAAATGGATCGCTTCCCCGCCCCGGGATCCGCAACCACCCAACATTGTTCTATCCGGCAAAAATGGCGTCCTGCGCATGGGTACCTGCCTGCTGACCGAACCCTACGCTTTTGTGGCCAACGGCAAAATGGTCGGCCACGATATCGACCTGGCTTATTTGCTGGCCGAGCAGCTGGGCGTTTCCCTGGAAATCACCGACATGTCCTTCGATGCCATGAATGCGGCGCTCCAGGCGGGAAAAATCGACCTAGCCATCGCCAATTTCTATAAGCAGGAAGGCGTAGAAAAAATCTGCGTATTTTCCATCCCCTATATTCACAACGATATCTCGGTACTGGTTAGGAGGCGACAACCATGATCTCCGTCCGGCATCTTTCGAAACGCTACGGCGATCTTTGGGTACTGAAGGACATCAACGCCGAAATCGCCAAAGGCGAAGTCATCTCGATCATCGGTCCGTCGGGCACCGGCAAAAGCACCTTCCTGCGCTGTCTCAACCTGTTGGATCGCCCCAGCGGCGGCAGCATCGTCATTGACGGCGCCGACATTCTGGCCAAAGGAACCGACGAACCGGCGCTGCGCCGAAAAATGGGCATGGTGTTTCAATCCTTCAACCTATATGCCCATCTGACTGTACTCGAAAACCTGACCCTCGGTCCAATCAAGCTGCTTAAGAAACCGCCGGAAGAAGCGAAGACAAGAGCGGTCGCCCTGCTAAATCTGGTGGGCCTCGCTGAAAAGGCCGACAACTTTCCGGATGAACTCTCCGGCGGCCAAAAACAGCGGGTCGCCATCGCCCGGTGTCTGGCCATGGACCCCGAAATCATCCTGTTCGACGAACCGACTTCCGCACTGGACCCCACGATGGTCAGCGAAGTGTTGGCGGTCATCCGCCGCCTGGCCCGGGAAGGAATGACGATGGCGATCGTCACGCATGAAATGGATTTTGCCCGAAGCGTGTCCAGCCGCGTCTTCTACATGGATGAAGGGCTGATCTATGAACAGGGAACTCCGGCCGAAGTCTTTGAAAATCCAAAAAAGGAAAAGACCCGCCTGTTTATCCAACGGATCCGCACCTTGACCGAAAAAATCACCAGCAAATCCTTCGACTTGTACAAGCTGAACGCCCGGATCGAACTGTTCTGCGCCAAGCATACTGTGGAAAAGAAGACCATTAACACACTCCTGCTGGCGGTGGAGGAGGTTCTCATCCAAATGTTGCTGCCCCGACAGGCCGGCGAACCCGATATCGAGCTTCGCCTGGAGTTCTCGGAAAAAACCGGCGAGTTCCAGCTTCTGTTCGATTATGCCGGACCGGCGGAAGATCCGTTTGATGAAACGCTCACCGACAACGATCTTTCGCTGCGGCTGGTGAAAAAATTGGCCAGAACTTGCAGTCACAGCTTCGTCGACGGTAGGAATCACTTGTCCCTGATCGTGTAGACAACGCGAGTTAACCCGGAAAAGAAATAACTCCTGCGATGAGAAGCTTGTACTCACCGCAGGAGTTTTCTATTGGCAAAGCAGGCAGCGTTGGCGCCTGGCTAAATACGGAATTTGCTGACTGCCGTCTGCAGGTCTTGCGCCAACGTCGCCAGCGCCCGGCTGGAAGTCGAGATTTCCTCCATCGAAGCCAGTTGCTCTTCCGTGGCGGCCGAGACGTTCTCCGCTTCTTCGGCGGACTTTTTGCTCAAATCGTCGATCTGCTTGACCGATCCCACGATCTGCTGGCTGCCGGTCGCCATCTGTTCGATGGCCGCCGACATCTGCTTGATCTGATCCGATACTTCGGCTACAAGAGCGGCGATCTCCCGGAACGATTCGCCCGCTGCATCGACCACCTCGGCGCCGGTTTTGACTTCCCGCGTTCCGTTGCTCATGGCTTCCACGGCCTTATCGGTATCCGTCTGAATTTCGCCAATCAGGCCGGATATTTTTTGCGCCGCTTCTTCCGATTGTTCCGCCAGCTTACGCACTTCTTCGGCCACCACCGCGAAACCGCGTCCCTGCTCCCCGGCCCGGGCCGCTTCGATCGCCGCGTTGAGCGCCAACAGGTTGGTCTGTCCGGCAATGCCGGCAATCGCATCGACGATCTGGCCGATTTCCTTGGACCGTTCGCCCAGCTTGGCAACGACAGCCGCTGAGGAGTTCACAGTCTGCTCGATCCTGGACATCTGTTGAACCGCCTTGTCGACCGCCGTCCCGCCATCCTTCGCCTTTTCCCGCGCCTGTTCCGACTGTCCGGCGACCAAGCCGGCATTGGCGGCGATCTGTTCGATCCCGGCCGACATTTCCTCGACGACGGCGGAAGCATCCGTTGCGGACGCCAGTTGGGCATTGGCGCCGGCGGCCACTTCGGTCATGGACACCGCCACCTGGTTGGAAGCCTGCGCGGATTGCTCGGCGCTTGCCGTCAGCTCTTCACTGGAGGCGGCCAACTGTTCGGCGTTCGAATTGATCTGCCGGATCAATTCGCGCAGATTATGGGTCATCTTCACAACTTCATCGGCCAACTGGCCGATTTCATCC
>CAZRQI010000219.1:0-3271 GCA_964602025.1 uncultured Veillonellaceae bacterium | reverse complement strand
TTTTATTTGAGAAAAGATAAACTTGTCGAGACCCGCATGCGTCGAGACCCGCATGCTATGAATCAATTATACTGACAACCAGATGTCACCGCGATGCGATATTATTTTTTTTAGAAACTAATGGAAATCTGAAAAGGAGAATCGCTTTCAAAGGGAGAAGTGCTAAAAAGCACTTGCAACGGAACGAATAATACAGTTGAGGAATGATCATTTGAATCTGACCGAATATCATGCCGCATACTATGCCCATGAACTGAGTCGCCGCCATTCTCTTGGTGATTCGGAAAAAATAGCGTCGGCGCTGGCAGATGCCAATGTCGATCTGAATCCGCACCAACTGGATGCGGCGCTGTTTGCTTTTCGTTCGCCTTTGTCCAAAGGTTGTATTTTGGCGGACGAAGTGGGACTGGGGAAGACAATCGAGGCCGGGTTGGTTATTGCGCAAAAGTGGTCGGAGCAGAAACGACGCATTTTGATTGTTACTCCCGCCAACTTGCGCAAACAATGGTCGATGGAAATGCAGGACAAGTTTTATTTGCCAGCCTGCATTTTGGAAGCAAAGAACTATCAGAAACTGGTCAAGGATGGCTGCAATAATCCGTTTTTACAACCCGCGCTGGTGATTTGCTCCTATCAGTTCGCCGCCAAACAGCAGAAACAAATTTTGGCCGTGCCATGGGATTTGGCGGTCATTGATGAATCGCACCGACTGCGCAACGTATATAAAGCGGAGAACAAAATCGCCAAAGCGATCAAAGCGGCGCTGGAAAACACCCAGAAGCTGCTGCTGACCGCTACCCCGCTGCAAAACTCCCTGATGGAATTGTATGGGCTCGTCAGTGTCATAGACGATTATGCCTTTGGTGATGAAAAAAGTTTCAAAGCGCAGTACGCACGCCTGACCTCGGAAACCACTTTTGATGAATTGAAAGCCAGATTGGCGCCGATTTGCCATCGTACACTGCGCCGACAAGTGCTGGAATATATTCGTTATACCAACCGGATACCGCTGACCGAAGATTTTTATCCGACCGACGAGGAAACGGCGCTATACGACATGGTGACCGAGTACCTGCAGCGGGAGCAGCTATACGCTCTGCCCAACTCGCAGCGGCAACTCATCACGCTGATATTGCGCAAACTGCTTGCCTCGTCGACGTTTGCCATAGCCGGGGCGATGGATTCACTGGCGAATCGGCTGAAAAAGCAAGTAAAAGAGGCCCGGGCGCAAAACGGACTGACCGAATTGGTGCAGGATTTTGAGGCATTCGAAGCGGATGCGGAAGAATGGGAGCAGGACGAAGCGCAGGAACCGATCCAACCGCCCAATATTGCGGCGATAGAATCAGAAATCGCCGACTTGGAAGAGTTTCGCGATTTGGCGGTCGGTATTGTCGAAAATGCGAAAGGGCAGGCGCTATTAAGCGCACTAACCCAGGGCTTTGCCAAAGCCAAAGACCTCGGCGCGGCGGAAAAGGCGATCCTGTTTACGGAGTCTCGCCGGACCCAAAACTATCTGGTTTCGCTGTTGTCGCAAAATGGCTATGCGGGACAGATCGTCCTGTTCAATGGGACCAATGCCGATGCCCTCTCCAAGAGCATTTACACGGCGTGGGTCGACCGACACAAAGGAACGGATCGTGTCACGGGGTCGAAAACGTCGGATATGCGAGCCGCTCTGGTCGACTGCTTCAAGCAGCAGGCGAAAATCATGATTGCCACCGAAGCCGGAGCTGAAGGGATCAACCTGCAGTTTTGTTCGATGATCGTCAACTATGATTTGCCATGGAATCCGCAGCGCATTGAACAGCGAATCGGCCGTTGCCATCGCTATGGGCAGCAACATGATGTCGTAGTCATCAATTTCATCAATCGAAAAAATGCGGCCGACCAGCGGGTATTTGAACTGCTGGACCAGAAATTCAAGCTGTTTTCCGGCGTATTTGGCGCCAGTGACGAAGTGCTTGGCGTGATCGAATCCGGGGTCGAGTTTGAAAAACGAGTTGCAGCCATCTACCAAAACTGTCGCAGCACAGCGGACATCGAAGCGGAATTTTTGCGGTTGCAGCAGGAAATGGAAACGCAGATCACATCGACACTAACGGATACACGGAAAAAATTGTTGGAAAACTTTGATGCCGATGTGCACGATCGATTGCGGGTCAACCTGTCGGCCAGCCGGGAATATCTGAACAAATACGAGATGATGCTGTGGCGACTGACTCGCCATGAACTGTCCGGTAAAGCCGATTTCGACGATCAGAATCTGCGGTTTCGACTTCGCTCGCCGCTGCGGCAAGCGGCAACGGTTATTCCCGCCGGGGCCTATTCGCTATCGCGTGTTGCGGAAGATGCCAGGCGCTACCGGATCGGTCACCCGCTGGCGCAACTGCTGATGCGGCAAACGATGGAACGGAACCTGCCTCCGGCGCGGATTGAATTCGACTATTCGGCCTGGCAGCAACGGGCGCAAAGCTTGGAACCCTATCTCGGCCAGGCCGGGACGATGAGCTTGAACCTGCTGTCGATCCAAGGCTCGGATGCCCAAGATCAACTGCTTTTGTGCGCCGTTACCGATACGGGAGAACAACTGCCGGAACCGGCGGTTCGGCGACTGTTTGAGTTGCCGGCCCGTGTCGCTGGAACCGGGCAGTTTGTCATGCCGGATCGGCTGAAACGGCAGGTAAACAAAAAGCGCAAGGAGATATTGGCCGAGCTGGAACAAAAACGAGCGGCCTGGTTTGACGAGGAAATCGACAAGCTGAATTTCTGGGCCGAAGATCGGCGCAAAGGGCTGAAAGCCGAACTCAAGGAGTACGATGAGCAGATTGCATTATTGAAGAAAGAAGCACGCTCTGCCGGCAGCTTGCCGGACAAACTGGCGTTGCAAAAGAAATTGCGCGACCTCGACAAAAAGCGGGATACGGCCTGGAAGGAATACGACGAGGCCGCCAAGCAGATCGAGCGCCAAAAAGACCGATTGCTGGATACGGTCGAAGAGCGATTGAAGCAGACGGTGGAAGAAAGAATGATCTTTACGGTTCGCTGGGAACTGAATTAGCACTACGAAACGCAAGGGAGAATGAAACATGGCCAATGAGCAAACCACTAAAATGACCGGAACTACGCTGGATATCGCCGCTGATAATCGGGCCCGTCTGAAAGAACTGTTCCCATCGGTGTTTACGGAAACGGTGAGTGACGGCGGCGAGCTGGTGGAGTCCGTCGACTTTGCCAAACTGCAGGCCGAGCTGGGGACATTTACCGAGGT
>CAZRQI010000218.1:0-3286 GCA_964602025.1 uncultured Veillonellaceae bacterium | reverse complement strand
GCGCAAAAGATGGGGATCGGCAAAGGCGAAGTTATGCTGCTTTTGAAACTGCGAAAAAAGGTTGCGACCTGATCCCGTTTGCAGCTTGCTGTTGCAGTACGGGTATGGTAAAATATACTCCGAACGTGTTAAAGACACACGTGGCAGTCTTCCGTCAATCCTGTGCCGACTATGCGGTGCGGACGGAGCAAAGACGCCACGGAGGAAAAACAGGAGGTGCCTTATGTCAGTAATATCCATGAAACAACTTCTCGAGGCGGGGGTGCATTTTGGTCACCAGACCAGAAGATGGAACCCCAAAATGGCTCCGTATATTTTTACGGAGCGGAATGGCATCTACATCATTGACTTGCAGAAAACTGTAAGGAAAGTGGAAGATGCTTATAATTTTGTCCGCAGCCTTTCCCAGGAAGGCAAAACCATGCTGTTCGTCGGTACGAAGAAACAGGCGCAGGAAGCGGTGCGCGATGAAGCATTGCGTTGCAACATGTTCTTTGTGAACGAACGGTGGCTTGGCGGCATGCTGACCAACTTCCAGACGATTCAGCGCCGTGTGGCTCGGTTGCGCCACCTGGAAGACATGGATGCGAACGATGGCTTTGCCGGTCTGCACAAAAAAGAAGTACTGCAACTGCGGCATGAAATGGAACGTCTGCAAAAGTTCCTCGGCGGCATCAAACTCATGAACAAGTTGCCGGGCGCATTGTTTGTCATTGATCCCCGCAAAGAAGAAATTGCGGTGCAGGAAGCCCGGAAATTGGGTATTCCGGTTGTAGGCATCGTGGACACCAACTGCGATCCGGATTTGATCGATTATGTCATTCCTGCCAATGATGATGCGATTCGTGCTGTGAAATTGTTGACTGCCCGTATGGCTGACGCGATTTTGGAAGGCCGTCAGGGTGAGCAGATGGAAGATGCGGCTGAAGAAGCCGTAACGAACGAAGAATAATCCGTATTTTGCGTTCAAAAATAGGAGGAGTATGAAATGATATCGGCACAGCAGGTTAAAGAACTTCGTGAAACAACCGGCGCCGGCATGATGGATTGCAAAAAGGCACTGGTTGAGACAAATGGCGATATGGACAAAGCCGTTGATTATCTTCGGGAAAAAGGGTTGGCGGCTGCGGCGAAAAAGGCGGGACGAATCGCTGCGGAAGGCATTGTTGAATCTTACATTCATGGCGGCGGCAAGATCGGCGTTATGATCGAAGTAAACTGCGAGACGGACTTTGTTGCCAAAACTCCGGAATTTCACTCTTTCGTGCGGGATCTTGCCATGCAGGTTGCAGCGGCCAATCCGATGTATCTGTCGCGGGACGAGGTTCCGGTCGAGATTCTGGACCATGAACGGGAAATTCTCAGAGCGCAGGCCTTGAACGAAGGCAAGCCGGCCAAGATTATCGACAAGATGGTCGAAGGCCGCGTCGAAAAATATTATAAAGAAAATTGTTTGCTGGAACAGGCTTTTATCAAGGATCCGGATCAATCGGTAACGGACCTTGTGAATGCTCAGATTGCCAAGATTGGTGAGAATATTGTGGTTCGCAGGTTTGTCCGGTATCAGATGGGTGAAGGACTGGAAAAGAAAGTCACGGACTTTGCAGCCGAAGTCGCCAATGCGGTAAAAAAATAATCAAAACGAAAGAGAGAACACTGCCGTGTTCTCTCTTTTTGGAAGGAATTCCATTCTCCTCGTAGAATTACTATAAAAGTGAACGGGGGTCGTATCTTGAGGCAAAAGACGTTCAAACGGGTTGTTCTTAAACTCAGCGGTGAAGCGCTGGCCGGCGAAAAAGGCTATGGTATCGATCCAACTGTCGTTGATTCCGTGGCGCGCCAAGTCAAAGAAACGGTTCAACAGGGACTTCAGGTGGCGATTGTCGTCGGGGGAGGCAATATCTGGCGCGGTTTGGCCGGAAGCTCCCGGGGAATGGATCGGGCTACCGCCGATTATATGGGAATGCTGGCCACAGTGATCAATTCGCTGGCCTTGCAGGACGCACTGGAACAATGTTCTGTGGATACGCGGGTGCAAACCGCCATCGAAATGCGACAGATCGCAGAACCCTATATTCGTCGCCGGGCCATCCGACATCTGGAGAAAGGCCGGGTCGTTATTTTTGCGGCCGGCACCGGCAATCCCTATTTTTCCACCGATACTACCGCGGCCTTGCGGGCGGCGGAGATCGAGGCGGACGTGATTCTGATGGCCAAAAAGAACGTGGATGGTGTTTATGACAGTGATCCGCAGCTCAATCCTGAGGCCGTCAAGTTTGAAGAACTAAAGTATCTGGAAGTGATTCAGCGGGGGTTGGGTGTCATGGACACTACGGCAACGTCGCTGTGTATGGACAATGATATTCCCATCATTGTCTTCGGTATCGACGAACCGGGAAATATCGTCAGGGCAGCCATGGGGCATCCGATTGGAACTGTTGTGGGAGGGAATTGAACATGCCAATTAAAGCAATTTACTCATCCCATGAAGATCGTATGAAAAAGGCGATTGAAGTTCTGCGACGCGAATACTCTTCACTCCGCGCCGGGCGGGCGACGACCGGGCTGCTGGATAAAGTGATGGTTGACTATTACGGCGCTCAGTCGCCGATCAACCAGGTGGCCAATATTTCGATTCCTGAACCGCGGACGATCGTTATCCAACCTTGGGATAAAAAAACATTGCCGGTGATTGAAAAGGCTATTTTGAAATCGGATCTTGGCCTGACTCCCAATAATGACGGCATGGTAATCCGGTTGATTTTGCCGCAACTGACGCAGCAACGGCGTCAGGAACTCACCAAACTGGTTCACAAAGGCGCCGAAGACAGCCGGGTGGCTATCCGCAACCTCCGACGGGATGCCAACGAATCTCTGAAAAAAGCGGAAAAGGATAAAACCGCCTCGGAGGATGAAGTGAAAAAGGCGCAGGAAGATATTCAAAAAATGACGGACAAATATATCAAGGAAATCGATCAAGTGATGGCCGCCAAAGAAAAGGAAATCATGGAAGTCTAATGGTTTTGCCGGATGTATTGATGTTACCGGTTGCCGCAGCGGTTGCAGTTTTGAATGATGCGGACACGATGGTTCGCATTGTCAATACCGCTCCCTGTTCCAATAAGTTTCAATTAATGGGTGATTACCAGTATGTATTGCGCCAAACATTTTCCCATGGCGTTTGCTACTTGGTGGTTGCGGCAAAAATGGGAAAGGAGGTGCAATGAAAATTGGCATATAAAATTACAGACACCTGTGTCTCGTGCGGCACTTGTGCATCAACCTG
>CAZRQI010000217.1:0-3288 GCA_964602025.1 uncultured Veillonellaceae bacterium | reverse complement strand
TCGCCGTCATGGTTGCAGGCATTGCCGCCGACCGTCAAATTACGCGCCAGATAGCGGTTGATGATTTCCAGCGGCTTATCCGGTTGGACGCCGCAAACAACGGCGACGCCGCGGGACTGCAAGATTTCCTGCGCCCGTTCGCCCATGCCACCGACCAGCACGACAGTTGCTCCCTGCTGGGCCAGCCAATTGGGGATCACGCCCGGTTCATGCGGCGGGGGGATCAAATTTTCCGTTTTTGTCACTGCGCCGTTTTCGACCGTTGCAAACAAAAATTCTTCACAATGCCCAAAATGGGAGCTCAACATTCCACCGACCACCGGTACTGCTATTTTTTCCATTGCAATTTCTCCTTTCGTTTCTGCCGCGCCGGATAAAATATTATCGACAATTTCCGTCAAAGCGGCTTTCATGGCCGCGGAACGTTCCACCGCGGATACACCGTCATCACCCGCCGCGACCACCAACGGATCGATCGGCATCCGGCCGAGGAACGGCACATTGAATTCAAGGGCCAGCGCTTCGCCGCCGCCGGATTTGAAGATATCGGCGTGATGTCCGCATTCCGGACAAACATAGCCGCTCATGTTCTCAATGATCCCGACAACCTCCATGCCGACCTGGCGGCAGAAGTTAAGCGACTTGCGAACATCCGCCAGCGCCACGCCCTGCGGGGTGGTGACCACGATCGCCCCGCAATCGGGAATAAACTGGGCGACGGTCAGCGGTTCATCGCCCGTGCCGGGAGGGCTGTCAATCACAAGGACATCCAGCGCTCCCCAATCGACATCGGTCATGAATTGTTTGATCACGCCGATTTTTAATGGACCGCGCCAAATCACCGCGTCATCTTGATGTTGAAGGAATCCCTGCATCGAAATGATTTTCAAGTTTTCCGAATGGGCATAAGGCTGGATTTTTCCATCCATGGTGCTTAAAGGCATGCCGGTCAGTCCCATGATGCGGGCGATACTCGGCCCATGCACATCAATATCCATTAACCCGGTTTGCAGCCCTTTCGCCGCGAAGGATGCAGCGATTCCGGCCGCCATTGTGCTCTTGCCGACGCCACCCTTGCCGCTCATGACCATGAACACCTGTTTTACGTTCTTGAGAAACTCCTGAATCTCCGGTTCCTTCGGTACTCCTTGTTCCATTTCACTCATTCCCCTCTTTTTTCATTTGGTGCGAAATACTCGCTATAGTGCCCTTCCAAAAACGCCATCATGACATCCTGCGCCTTGCCCGGTTCCACACAATAAATTTTGATCTTGTTGGCCCGCAAAACCTGAAGCGCCTTCGGTCCGACAAACCCGGTGATCAACACGTTGATCCCCAATTTCTCCGCAAATTGCGCCGCCTGAATGCCGGCGCCGTGTTCCAGCCCCGCATTGGCGGAATTTTCATGCGCCGTCCAGGTTTTCCCCTGGGTGTCGAACACCAGGAAATAGGGGGCCCGGCCAAATCGTCCGTCCATCATTTCATTGTAATTGTTGGCGGTTGCCGTGATTGCGACTCGCATTCTGAACACCTCTTTCTTTTCATTATTTCCCAACTTGATCCAGGCGGGCGGCAAGGTTTTCCCACAAACGGGTCAACGCTTCCCCCAGCAGCCGATTCTCTGTCGGCACGACCGTACGCCCTTCTTTCAGCGCTTTGCGGAATTCTTCCCGGTAGGGGATCTCTCCCGCCACCGCGACGGTGTTGTCTACGCACCAGTTTTGAATCTGCCGGCGCATTCCCTCATGCAGATCGCTTTTGTTGAGGCAAACCAGCAACGGCAAGCGGAAGTGCCGGGTCAGCTCATGCAGGCGCCGCAAATCATGCAGCGCGGAAATCGTCGGCTCCACCACGGCCAAAGCCAAGCTGGCGCCGGTCAGGGCGGCAATGGCGGGACAGCCGATGCCGGGCGGCCCATCCGTCAATACCAGGGAACCCGCCTGCTGCCGGGCCAGAGAACGGGCGACCTCCTTGACTTTGGACACCAATTTCCCTGAATTTTCGATGGCAACGCCCAGATTGGCGTTGACCAACATCCCCCGCGATGTTCGCCAAACTTCCCAAACGCCCGCTTCCTTGCGCCGCATTGTGATGGCGCCGGTCGGACAAAAATCGGCGCACACCCCGCAACCTTCACATAGCAACGGCGCTTTCAGGATTCCATTTTCGATCGCGCCGAACCGGCAAAGCAGCCCGCATTTATTGCATTGGATACACGCTTCCCGATTGATTTGAATTTCCCAGCCCGACTCGAATCTTCCGGAATCGACTCTTTCCCCGTCAAGAATCAACTGCAGATTGGCGGCATCGACATCGCAATCGGCCATCACTTTGTTGGGAATGAGGGTTGCCAGCGCGCCCGTGATGCTGGTTTTCCCAGTGCCGCCCTTGCCGCTGACGACTACGATTTCCTTTATCGGGACGGCCATATGCGCTGCACCTCCCGCCAAATGTTTCTCCCCTGAACGATCGCCTGCGCCGGCAACCGTCCACCGGCGTACGCCGCCGCCCACTCCCGGCTATACGGAATCTCGGCCAGCAGGGGAATGTTTCTTTCTTGGCACAGAGCCCGTATGCGCTCCTGCCAGAGACCGGGATCGCTTTTATTGATCACGACGCCGCAACGTTCCTGGCCAATTTCCGCCAGAACATCCACGGCCAGAACCAGATCATGATAACCGAAGGCATTGGGCTCCGTCACCAGTAGGCAGACATCGCTGTCATAAACGGCCAACGCCATCGAGCAGGAAGTTCCCGGCGGACAATCGAGCACCACATTCCCTGTCAGCGGAGCTTTTGCCTTGAGCGCTTTGATCAACGGGCCGCCGGCCGGCAACCCGGGATCCAGTTTTCCGGCGATCCAATGCACCCGCTGGTACTCTTCGGTTCCCGCGCCCTGTTCAATGACGCCGATCCGCCGAGGGACCTCCCGGATCGCCTGCCGGGTGCAAGCCAAACCGCAAGCACCACAGCTATGACAAAGTTCGGGAAACAGCATCGCTTTGCCGCCGGCCACGACCAAGGCCGAAAAACGACAAACCTTGACGCAATCGCCGCATCCGTCACACCTTTCGGCGAGAATATCCGGAATCTGGACGTTCACCGTTTCCGTAGCCAAGTTGTCCGGCTTGACAAACAAGTGGCAATTCGGTTCCTCAACATCGCAGTCAATCAACGTCGCCTGTTCGGCGCCCGCCGCCAGCATCAGGGACACCGTTGTTTTGCCGGTTCCTCCCTTGCCACTCGCCACACTGACCCGCATCAGCCCACCTCCATATCGAAATATAT
>CAZRQI010000216.1:0-3290 GCA_964602025.1 uncultured Veillonellaceae bacterium | reverse complement strand
ATCCGGTCGATCTCGGTTTGGCAGCACTCGCCGCCGAACGCTTCGAAACAGGCAGTCAGCCCCGCCGCGGCAAAGCCGGCTTCGATTTCCGGACGAACACCGCCCAGACCATGCCTGCCGCCAATCACCAGCGGATTCGAACCCAGTCCCTTCACATAGCCGCCGAGATCCTGAATGGCTCCGGCTCCCTGAACATACCGGCCCGGCGAAATCATCACTTTTTTCATGTTACACCTTCTATCTGCATTTTTGAATGGAGTATCTCCTACAAATTGAATTATAGTCACAATCTGGATAAAGGGAAAGCCATTCTGCTCCGAACAAAAATCAATTTTTCTACAAGGAGGAATGTTTCTCCGTTTGCCGAAAGGAAATAAGCAGGAAACAAAGGAGGAACTCGCCATGCTCGAACAACTGTCCTGGAAAATCGGCGGCCAACAGGGAGACGGCATCGAAAGCGCCGGCGCGATCTTCGCCACGACCCTCAACCGCCTGGGGTACCATCTGTACGGATATCGGCAGTTTTCATCCCGAATTCGCGGCGGCCATACCGACAACACCCTGCGAATCGGCGTCCGGCCGCTGGATTCGGTCGCCGACACCGTCGAACTGCTGGTCGCGTTCGATCAGGAAACCCTCACCCTCAACGCGGCCGAAGTCGTCGCCGCTGGCATCATCCTGGCCGATGCAGCCTTTTTGCCAACACTCCCCGCCGGAGTCAACGCTCCCCTGTGCGCCATCCCCTTGACCAACTTAGCCAAAGCCGCCGGATCCGTCATGCAGCGCAACCTCGTCGCCCTTGGCGCGACCGCCGCCGTGATGGGCTTGCCGCCCGAGCCATTTCTCGATGTGGTGGAAGAATGGTATCAACGCCAGGGCCCCAAAATTGTCGCCGACAACCGACAGGCCTTTGAAACCGGCTACCGCAGTATACAGGAAAATCAACCGCAAACCTTCCGTGCACTGGCGCTGCAGGCGGGCGATGGAAAGACCCGAATCTTCGGCATCGGCAACGAAGCCGTCGCCCTCGGCGCAATCGCCGGCGGCTGCCGCTTCCTGTCAGCCTACCCGATCACCCCGTCGTCGGAAATCATGGAATACATGATCAAGCGTCTGCCCGAACTGGGCGGCATCGCCGTCCAGACCGAAGACGAAATCGCCGCCTGCACCATGGCCATCGGCGCGGCCTACGCCGGCGCCCGGGCGATGACCGCCTCCAGCGGACCGGGCCTCGCCCTGAAGACCGAAGCCATCGGCCTGGCCGGTATGACGGAAACCCCGCTCGTCATCGTCGACACCCAGCGGGCCGGCCCGAGCACCGGCATGCCGACGAAACAGGAACAGGCCGACCTGCTGGCGATGTTGTTCGGCACGCCCGGCGAGATCCCGAAGATCGTCCTGGCCCCCGGCGATGTCGAAGAAGCTTTCTACGATGCGGCTGAAGCTTTCAACCTGGCCGAAGAATACCAGTGCCCGGTGATCCTGCTCACCGATCTGCAACTCTCCCTGGGCCTGCAGACAGCCGAGCCCTACGACCTGTCCCGCGTGGCTATCCGCCGCGGGAAACTCGCCGATCCCGCCGCCCTGCCGCCCCTCGAAAACCCGGCCTACTTCAACCGCTATCAAGTGACCGAAGACGGGATCAGTCCCCGGACGATCCCCGGCATGAAATACGGCATCCACCATGTCACGGGACTGGAGCACGCCGAATCCGGCAAACCTTCCGAAGACATGGCCAACCGCCGACGCCAGATGGAAAAGCGCCTGCGCAAGACCCGCTCTCTGCCTGAACGGTTCTCGACCCCAGTCTGGACCGATGGACAGGACGACGCGGCGGACATCCTGCTGATCGGCATGGGCTCGACCCGCGGCGCCATCCGCGAAGCCGCCGGCCAACTCCGGCAGGAAGGGCATCGGGTGCGACAGGCGCATCTGCGTCTGCTCTGGCCGTTCCCGACCGAGCAACTGACCCCGCTGCTGCGGCAGGCCCAGCACATACTGGTCGTGGAAAACAACGCCACCGCCCAGCTGGCCGGGTTGATCCGGATGCAGACGAGCGGCGGCGCGGAACTGAAATCCATCCTGAAATATGACGGCCGGCTGTTTACACCCGGCGAGATTTACCGCCAATGCAAGGAGATGATCTGATGGCAACGGCAAAGGATTTTCATAACGGCGTCAAACCGAACTGGTGTCCTGGCTGCGGCGATTTCGCCGTGCAGACCGCCATCGAACGGGCGGCGGCTAATCTCGGCCTGGAACCGGAACACCTGGTCGTGATCTCCGGTATCGGCTGCTCCAGCCGCCTGCCAGGCTACCTCTATTCCTACGGCATCAACAGCATCCACGGCCGGGCCCTGCCCATCGCCCAGGGCGTGAAGCTGGCGAACCCGAACCTGACCGTCCTCGCGGTAGGCGGCGACGGCGACGGCTACGCCATCGGCCTCAACCACACGATCCAGGCCATGCGGCGCAACATCGACCTGACCTATCTCGTCATGGACAACCACATCTACGGGCTGACCAAAGGCCAGACCTCGCCCCGGAGCGATCTGGGCTTCAAGACCAAAACCACCCCGGCCGGCTCCATCGAAGCCCCGCTGCCTATCATCCAGGTAGCCATCGCCGCCGGCGCCACTTTCGTCGCCCAAGGTTTATCCACCGACATCGCCGGCCTCACCGCCCTGATCGAGCATGGCGCCCGCCATCCGGGCTTTGCGTTCGTCAACATCTTCAGCCCCTGCGTCACCTTCAACAAGGTCAACACCTACGACTGGTACCGCGAGCACCTGACCCGACTCGATTCGCTGCCCGGCTACGACCCGCGCGACAAGGCGGCGGCGCTGGCCACGGTCGAGCAATACGAAGGACTCGTCACCGGCCTCGTCTATCAAAACACGGACCGGCCGCCTTACGACAAACTGATCCTGCAGGAGTCCCCGGTGCCGCTGACGGACAAGGCCGTTCCGCTGGACAAATACAGCTTTGAAAAGTTTCTCGAAGATTTCCGCTAAAAATAACAACTCCCGGGATTCAACGCCCGGGAGTTTGCTTTATCGGTCTTTGCGGATGGAGCTTACTTCCTTTGCCAACCCGGTCCCGGCGAGGGAATGAACTCCGGCGGTCAACGTGAGACACTTTCCTTTATAACTTTGCACGGAACAAATCGTAACCTCGGCATTCTTGCCGACTTCGGCGCACTGGATCAGATTGTTCCAACTTTTGACCCCATTGCTGGAAATGTTGTGCAGGATGGGATAGGACTGTGTCCCCTGCGTCAACAGCCACTG
>CAZRQI010000215.1:0-3317 GCA_964602025.1 uncultured Veillonellaceae bacterium | reverse complement strand
CATATACGACATCATAATCAAAAAGTCCCCGGTCCAGACAAATCTTGATCGACCCGTCCAGGCCAAACGGGCAAACGCCGCCCGGTTCAAAACCTGTAATCCGGATTACGCTCTCGGCATCGGCAAATTTGACCTTCTTCGCCCCCAGGGCTCGCCCCAGTTTTTTGGCATCGATTTTTCGACCGCCGCAGGCCACCACCAGCACTGGTTCCCCATCCGCCAAAAACATCAGCGTTTTGGCGATCTGGGCCACTTCCACACCCACAGCCTGGGCGGCAAGTTCCGATGTATGGGTACTTTCCTCGAACAGGAAAATTTTCAGGTCCGGATACGGGGCAATCGCCTGTTGAACTCGCTCCAACGATGTCATTGCTACCTCCCGATATGAAACGCAATCTTCACCGGCAACCTCAGCCTTTTGCGTTGTCAGCCAACAGAGTACATTTTACTCCAGGAAAATGAAAAAATCCACCACGACAGAAACCGTCGGCTATGTTATACTATAGTTGAATTGAAGGAGGTGTTGTCCATGGCAACTATTGAAAAAAACATGAGCATCATTGATGTAGTGCAGAAATACCCGCAAACCGCCGAAGTGTTCCGTAATTTTGGCATGGGTTGCCTGGGTTGCATTGCTGCCCGGTTTGAAAATATAGAGCAGGGCGCCATGGCTCATGGAATCGTCGTGGAAGAACTCATCGCCGATTTGAACAAATCGGTCGAATAACTTTCGCGCAAATTCATAAAAAAACCCGGCTGATCGTCGATCAGCCGGGTTTTTTGTTTACAGCTTCGCCTTGACTTTTTCGATGATTTTGTCCTTGGGCATGAATCCGATCAAGCGGTCGATCTCGCCGCCGCCCTGGAAAAGAACCATGGTGGGCAGGCCCTTGATCTCGTATTTTTGCGCCAAATCGCGATTCTCATCCACATTCATTTTCATGACCCGAATTTTTCCGTCCATTTCGGCAGCGACATCATCCAGCAGCGGCAACAGTTTCTGGCAATGTCCGCACCAATTCGCAAAAAAATCCAGAAGCACGGGAGTGGACGAATTCAGAACCTGTTCTTGAAAATTGTCCTTGTTGACGATTTCAGTTTTTGCCACGAATCCTGTCCTCCTTTTACGGGGATAACACCCCATTATTGAGTTTTTACGCAAAATTGATTATAGATACGGATCCCGCTTTCGCACTTCCACCAAAATGCAGGACCGAAAAATGACATTCAACCCGGCTTTTTGGGCAGCGGCTACGACCGGCTCCGCATTGGCGCCAGGCTGCAGCCAGACATCCTTGATGCCCAGCGCGGCGCATTCGGCGACAATCGGCTCGCCAATCTGCGGCGGCACGACAAAGTTCACCGCGTCCGGCTTCACCGGCAATGCCGACAGCGACGGATAGCATTTTTTTCCGAGAACCTTTTCCAGTCCTGGATTGACCGGATAAACCTGATAACCGGCACTCTCCAGGAGTTTAAAAATTTTGTGACCGAATTTGGTTTCGTTGTCGGAAGCGCCAACAACCGCCCACACTTTTTTCTGCAGCATGGCATGAATCTGGTCGGTTGTGTCCATGACGCCACCTCCTGTTATCTTGTCAGTACGCGAGCCAGCAAACGCAACTGTGCGAGCGCAGTTCTTGCGCTTTAGCGCTTAGAAATGCGGCCTGCTCCTTGCGAGTGCGCGGTAGATGGGCCTTTATCAACAGCCTGCCCTGTCTCGTTTCCCAGGCTGTTAAGAAAGGTTCAGATGCAAGAAACGACGAGGCTTGCGCCGCGATGCGTACTTCCTGTACGCGAGCCAGCAAACGCAACCATGACGAAGCAGATGGGCCTTTATCAACAGCCTGTTGTGATGTTAAAACTTCTTGCTTATATTGTATGCCGGCAAACATTGCGGGTCAAGCGACTCCCAGTCATACAGGTGGTTCACATCGTTGACGAGGCGCAGGATATTGAAACGGTCCTCGTATTCCACGATATTCACCGCCGTGTTGTCCTGTCGGATATTCCAAAGATTGTCCAGCCCGATTCCCAGCGCCGAGCACAACATCGTCCGAATCGCGCCGCCATGCGTCACCACGGCGATGCATTCCCCTTCGTGGCGCTGCCGCAGCTTAGCGATTGCTTCGTCGGTTCGCTTCTGCACGTCAAAAAAGCTCTCCCCGCCAGGGATCTCCACTTGGCTGGGAGCCTGAAAAAATTTCTCGATTTCCGCCGACCAGCCGGCGTAGATTTGCTCGTACTTCAGTCCTTCCCACTCGCCGAAGCAAATTTCGCGGAACTCCGGCATCGCCGCCACCTTCAGCGAATGCTGCTCCGCCACTTTTTCCGCGGTGTAGAAAGCCCGTTTCAAATCGCTGCTGTAAATCGCCGAAAACGGTTCTCGTTTCAGTCGCCGCGCCACTTTTTCCGCCTGTCGGATTCCTTCTTCGGAGAGTTCAATGTCACTGTGACCCTGGTATTTGAGATTTTTGTTCCATAACGTCTGTCCATGCCGGATAAAAAAAATCGTTGTCATTCTTTCACTGCTCCACCAATAATTTGATTTAATGCCGTCAGCAAGCGCTGATTTTTTTCGGCGTCTTTCACCGCGACCCGCATAAAGCGGTCGGACAAGCCCTCGAAGTTCGCGCAATTCCGAATCAGAATCCGGCGCTCTTGCAGCGCGGTTTGAAGTTTTGGCGCTGTCCAGCCCGATCCGCACAGATCCGCCAGCACGAAATTCACCGCCGGTGAAAACGCCTGTACACCCGGAATATTTTGCAAGCCCTGCCGCATGATTTCTTTTTGCGCCGCGATCAGCCGCACGGACTGGCGCCGGTACTCCTCATCCGCCAATCCCGCCACCCCCGCCACTTGCGCCAACACATTGACGTTCCATGGGTCCCGCAGCTTTTTCAGCCGATTCGACAACTCCGGGCGGGCCAGCAGGAAACCCAGTCGCAACCCCGGTACGGCCAGAAACTTGGTCAGGGAATGGAGAATGCTGACACTGGCGTATTTTCCAACCAGTGTCCGGCAACTTTCCGCAGCCGCCGTCGGGCGAAAATCTAGGAAAGATTCGTCAAAAACCAAATGGGCGCCGACGGCTGCCGCCCGCGCCGCCAAAGGTTCCCATTGGCTGCGTTCCAACACTACTCCGGTCGGATTGTTGGGATTGCACAGAAACCAGAGATCCCCCGACTGGAGCTGCCGCGCCAATTCCGCAACATCCGGAACAAACCCGGCCGCCCGATCCAGCGGGATTCGGTCGCAGGGCACTCCCGCCGCCTGCGCCGCCGCCTCGTATTCGCTGAATGTCGGCGCCGGAACCG
>CAZRQI010000214.1:0-3338 GCA_964602025.1 uncultured Veillonellaceae bacterium | reverse complement strand
CCAAAACAGGGTCCCTCCTTCAATTTTTCATTCCAGCGTCAGCAGCGGTTGTCCCCGCTTGACGTTGGCTTTTTTCTTCACCAGGATCTTTGCCACGACGCCATCGCGGTCGCAAGGAATCGGATTCTCCATCTTCAGGATGCAGACAACCGCGACGATCTGGCCTTTTTGCACCGAATCGCCTTCGGCGACATGCCAGGTTTTCAGATATCCATCCAGCGGGCTTTTGACTGTTTTCACAAAATTCCTCCGTACCTCGTTCTATTCCAGGACCAGCCGGTGGTAACTTTTCTTGCCCTTGCGGATCAGGACGCTGTCGCCTTCAAACACGTCGGCGCCCAAGACAGCTTCGGGGTCGGCCACTTTCACATCGGCCACATACAGCCCGCCGCCCTGAATCAGGCGACGTCCTTCGCCCTTGGAGGCGAAGATTCCGGCGGCCGCCAGCACGTCGACCAGTTTCGACCCGATCATTTCCCGGGAAATATTCACCGTCGGCGCGTTGTCCAGAGCGCCGGCCCCGCCGAACAAAGCCTCGGCCGCCTGCTGCGCCTTGTCGGCTTCTTCCTTGCCGTGCACCAGCTGCGTCACTTCGTACGCCAGGACTTTTTTCGCGGTGTTGATTTCCTGGTCCTTCAGCGCACCCAGCCGCCGCACTTCCGCCATCGGCAGGAAGGTGAGCAGGGCCAGACATTTTTGGACATCCGCGTCGTCGACATTCCGCCAGTACTGATAAAAGTCATAGGGTGAAGTTTTTTCGGGATCAAGCCAGAGGGCGCCTTTTTCCGTCTTGCCCATCTTCCGGCCGTCGCTGGTCGTCAGCAGGGTAAAGGTCAGGCCATACGCCGGCTTGCTCTCTTTGCGGCGGATCAGGTCGGCGCCCGCCAAAATGTTCGACCACTGGTCCGCGCCGCCCATCTGCATGACGCAGCCGGTCTGCCGGTGCAACTCCAGAAAATCATACGCCTGCATGATCATGTAATTGAATTCAAGGAAGGTCAGCCCGCGCTCCAGCCGCTGTTTGTAGCACTCGGCCGTTAGCATCCGGTTGACGGAGAAGCTCGCGCCGACATCGCGCAACATCCCGACATAGTTGAGCTGCAACAGCCAATCCGCGTTATTCACCATCAGCGCCTTGTCGTCATTGAAGTCGATGAAGCGCCGCATCTGCTTTTTGAAGCATTCACCATTGTGACGGATGGTTTCCATCGTCATCATCTTGCGCATATCGGTTTTCCCGGACGGGTCGCCCACCATGGCGGTTCCGCCGCCGATCAGGCAAATGGGCCGGTGGCCGGCGCGCTGCATGTGGGCCATGACCATCATCCCCAAAAAGTGACCGACATGCAGACTGTCCGCTGTTGGATCAAAACCGATATAAAAAGTGATTTTTTCTTTGGCCAATAGTTCGGCGATCTCTTCCTCATGCGTCAGCTGATGGAGAAATCCCCGCTCTTTGAGTATATCCAGTACCGACATCGTGGAAAACCCTCCTTACCCATCAGCCCGCGCCTGAAATAGGAAGACCCATCCCCAGTCAGGGACGGGTCTTGACCCAGCGCAGACTGCATTATAAATATAGCTCGTCTGCCGTTATATTGTCAACCAATGGCGCATGTCCCGCTATTTGCGGCCGTCGCGCTTCTTCATCGCCGCCTTGGCGGCTTCCACGATGTCGTCGACGCTCATGTGGTAGCGATCCAGCAGTTCTTCGGCCGGACCGGACTCGGGGAATACGTCCTGCAGCCCGACCCGCACCAAAGCGGCCGGCGCCTGCTCGGCGATCACTTCCGCCACCGCGCTGCCCAAACCGCCGATGACATTATGGTCCTCCACGGTCACGACCGCGCCGGTTTTCGTCGCCAAGGCGGCGATGGCCGCGGAGTCCAGCGGTTTCAGCGTATGCACTTCCAGAACAGTCGCCTTGATCCCTTGCTGTTGCAATTTTTCCGCCGCTTCCAGCACCCGGCTCAGGATGAACCCGCAGCCCATCAGCGCGACATCCGTGCCGTTCTCGACCAACGTGCGGGCCTTGCCCAGCTCAAACGGAATTTCCTTGTCGAAAATCACATGTTCGCGGCCGTTCGCGACCCGCAGGAAAGCTGGCCCGTCATATTTGGCGATGGCCAACGTCGCCGCAAACACCTGGGAAGGATCCGAGGGAACGACGATCGTCATGTCGGGGATGCAGCGCAGAATGCCCAGATCCTCGAAGAACTGATGCGTGACGCCTTCGCGCTCGCCGCCGAAAATGCCGCCGTTCGCGCCGACCAGTTTGACGTTGACCTTGGGATAGGCCACGAAGGTACGGACTTGTTCGCAGGCCCGCATGGTGATAAAGCCGGAATACGTCGCCACAAAGGGAACCAGGCCGCAAGTGGCCATGCCGGCGGCGCAGGCCACGGCGTTCTGCTCAGCGATCCCCAGTTCGATCAGGCGATCCGGATATTTTTCGGCGAACCCGACCACGCGCATGGCTTTCATCGAGTCCGGGGAAATGATCATATAGCGGCTGTCCTCCGCCGCCAGCTGCATCATCGCGGCAGCGAACGCTTCGCGGGAACCCGTATAGTTACTCACCGTCAATCCCTCCCAGCAATTCCATGGCTTCTCGCCATTCCGCATCCGTCGGCACTTTTTTATGCCAGGCATTGTCCTTTTCCATATAAGGAATTCCCTTGCCCTTGACGGTATGCGCCAAAATCATCGACGGACGTTCCGTTTCCAGCTTTGCCGCAGCGATGGCGGCCAGGATCTGCTCCATGTTGTGGCCGTCGATTTCCTGGCAATGCCACCGGAACGCCTGCCATTTTTCGAGAATCGGCGTCACGCCGCCGACTTCTTCGATGCGGCCGCCGCTCTGCAGGCCGTTGTTGTCGACAAATACGATCAATTTGCCCAATTTGTGCTTGGCGGCGGACATGGCGGCTTCCCAGACGATGCCCTCGCCCAGTTCGCCGTCGCCGGTGATGACATAAGTGTAATAGTCCTGTTTCTGATATTTGCCGGCGATCGCCATCCCGACGCCGATTGAAACCCCGTTGCCCAGCGAACCGGAAGTCATGTCGATACCAACTGTTTTGCGCATGCAGGGATGCCCTTGCAGTTTGGAGCCAAGACTGCGCAGTCCGGGCAGTTCGTCGCGGGAAAAATAGCCCCGCTGCGCCAGCGCCGCATACAATACGGGACAGGCATGACCCTTGGACAAGACGAACCGGTCGCGTTTCTCCCATTTGGGATTGGCCGGATCGATGTTCAACACTTCAAAGAACAGCGCCGCCACAATATCGGCGCACGACAGGGCCGGGCTCGGATGTCCGTCCTTCGCCAGATACACG
>CAZRQI010000213.1:1580-3340 GCA_964602025.1 uncultured Veillonellaceae bacterium | reverse complement strand
TTGCGAAAAGACGTGCTTTGCGTGTGCGATTTGGAAAAAATATTGAATATCAGCCAGTCCAATGCCTCCCGCCATTTGGCGGTATTGCGCCGGTCCCGGCTCGTCACGAGCGAAAAGAAGGCGCAGTGGGTGTACTTCAGCCTGAATCAAAGCTTGATCGACAGCCATCCCTTTCTGCAAGAAATCCTGGACAACGAACTCGAACCGATGGCATTCTTCCGCAAGGACTTGGAGCGCTGGAAACGATACCGGGAAATGGGCGGCGATTGCCTGCATGATGTGAATCTGGAAGGAGAGTGAGCGGAATGGCAGCAGGGAAAAAAGGATTATCTTTTCTTGACCGATTTCTGACGTTGTGGATTTTTGTGGCGATGGCGATCGGGGTAGGGATTGGGTATGGCTTTCCTGGGGTGGCGGCCTGGCTGGATGCGCTTTCGATCGGCACGACGTCGATCCCGATCGCGATCGGTCTGATCGTGATGATGTATCCGCCGCTGGCCAAGGTAAAATACGAGGAACTGGGCAAAGTATTCCGCAATGGCAAGGTAGTGACACTGTCGCTGGTGCAGAACTGGATCATCGGACCGATGCTGATGTTTGCCCTGGCAATCATCTTCCTGCCGGATATGCCGGAGTATATGGTGGGGCTGATCTTGATCGGCCTGGCCCGTTGCATCGCCATGGTCATCATCTGGAACTCGCTGGCGGATGGCGACAATGAGTATGCGGCGGCGCTGGTGGCGCTCAATTCGATTTTTCAGTTGCTTTTGTATTCATTCTTTGCTTACTTTTTCATCAGCGTACTGCCGGGGTGGATCGGTTTCAAGGGAATGACCATCCAGGTATCGATGCAAGACGTGGCGATGAGTGTGGCGATTTATCTGGGCATTCCGTTCGTTGCCGGCTTTCTGACGCGGCAATTCCTGCTGCCGGCCAAAGGACGCGACTGGTACGAAAACCATTTCATTCCCAAGATCAGTCCACTGGCATTGATTTCCCTGCTATTCACGATCGTGATCATGTTTTCGCTGAAAGGCAGTTATATCGTAAAACTGCCGCTGGATGTGGTACGGATCGCGATTCCGCTGATCGTTTACTTTGCCATCATGTTCGCGGTATCTTTCTATATGAGCTGGCGGCTCGGCGTGAACTACGAGCAGACCACGACGCTGTCCTTTACGGCGGCCAGCAATAATTTTGAACTGGCCATTGCGGTGGCGGTGGCGATTTTCGGCATCAACTCCGGGCAGGCGTTTGCGGCGGTGATCGGGCCGCTGATCGAGGTGCCGGTGATGATCGCCCTGGTCAATGTGGCGCTTCATTTCCGGAATTCGTTTGCACTCGGCAGATAAATAAAACGGCCGCGCCTGACGGGCATCGAATCGAGAAATGATTGGAGGGATATATATGACGGATGAAAAGACGGGAACTTGCGGCTGCGGTACGGGTTGTTGCAGCGAACCGGCGGCCGAAGAAGCGGCAAAACGCCAAGTCGTCATCGATTTTCTCTTTCTGGACCTGGAGGTCTGCACTTGGTGCAAGGGGACCGGCGACAGTCTGGGTGGGGCGCTGGCCCAGGTGGCGGGAGTGTTGCAGGCCGGCGGCATTGAGGTAACGGTCAACCGGATTCATGTCGATAGCGAGGAAAAAGCGGTGCAGCATCGGTTTGTCAGCTCGCCGACGATCCGCGTGAACGGCAGGGACATCCAGCTGGCCGGCAAAGAAAGCAAGTGCGAGTCCTGCGGCGATTTGTGCGGCGA
>CAZRQI010000213.1:0-1480 GCA_964602025.1 uncultured Veillonellaceae bacterium | reverse complement strand
CATTCCGGCATCGAAGCCAGGAGGTGCATTATGGGTCAAAGTAGCGGTTTGCTCGATCTCTTATATAGCGGCTTGGGAAATTTAGCGGCCTATCTGGCGGCGCACGTACTATTGTGCTTGTTGCCGGCGTTCTTTATTGCCGGCGCAATGACCGCGCTCATCCCCAAAGAATCGGTAACCCGGTTTCTGGGGCGGAACAGACCTAAATATATTTCCTATCCTGCCGCAGCTGCATCAGGCTCATTGCTTGCCGTGTGTTCCTGCACCATTGTCCCCCTGTTCGCCGGAATATATAAAAAAGGCGCGGGGATTGGCCCGGCGATCACCTTTTTGTTCTTTGCTCCCGCCGCCAATATTCTCGCGTTAATTTACACCGGCGGATTGATCGGCGCTGATCTGGCTTTTGCCAGATTTTTTCTTTCCCTGGTATTTGGAATCGGGATCGGGATGATCATGGCGTTGATTTTCAGCAAGGAAGATATGGTCCATGATGCGGCCACGGATGCGATTTTCGCCGGCAATCAGGCAATGAAGAGCTCGGCTTTCGCCCTGATCGCTCTACTGGTTGCCTTGCTCCTTTCCGGTACGTTGAAAATCAATCTGCTCACCGACACCTATGCAACGATTACGTTGCCGGTTGCCGGCATGGATACTTTGCAGGAAACCTTGCTGCGATTGGTACCATTTGATCCCGCCAAAGGCGAAGAGGGCGTTTCGGCGCAGGGAGCGATCCTGATCGTTCTGCTGGCGCTGACAGGCGGCGCTGCCTGGAAAGGTTTTGAAACCGTTTTTGACGGGTTGAACCATTGGACCTATGGGGCCTTGTTTTTGACAGCGGTCACGTTTCTTGGCGCGGCCGTGGGGATGACGCCGCATCCGGGCGGCCTGGAGATTTTGATTACGGGGAAATTTATGGGCGTGGCGATCTCGATGATCGCCATTTTTCTTTTACTCAAAACCCGGTTTGCGGCCGAAGAAATAGGCGATTTTCTTTGGGAGTCCTGGCGATTTATGAAGCAGATCTTTCCGTTGCTGATTGCCGGCGTCTTTATGGTCGGCGTGATCCGCCCGGTCATCCGGCCGGAGTGGATTCAGAGTATCGCTGGCGAAAACACGGCGATCGGCAATCTGACGGGAGTGTTTTTCGGGATTTTCATGTATTTCCCCACCCTGGTCGAAGTTCCGATCGCCAAGATGTTTCTGGAACTGGGAATGCACAAGGGACCTTTGCTGGCCTATCTGATGGCGGATCCGGAACTGAGCCTGCAAAGCATGCTCATCACTGCGGCGGTCATCGGCCGCCTGAAAACATTTGCCTATGTAGTTTGCGTGGCGATTTTCAGCGCTGTCTCGGGGTTCCTCTATGGCCTGTGGATTGACGGAACGGGCGTGGTCGTCAT
Source organism: uncultured Veillonellaceae bacterium (assembly GCA_964602025.1). Taxonomy (GTDB): domain Bacteria; phylum Bacillota; class Negativicutes; order UBA1444; family UBA1444; genus UBA1444. The sequence goes on along the minus strand of CAZRQI010000213.1, from coordinate 80 downwards.
CGGGGCCTATTTGGCGGCGTTTCTCGTGATTCTTCTGCTTTCGTTATGGCGGATCAATCAACAAATCGCACGGTAATGTT
>CAZRQI010000212.1:1281-3360 GCA_964602025.1 uncultured Veillonellaceae bacterium | reverse complement strand
GAAACGCAATTGTCGACCACAACAGTAAATTTCAACGGCTTCATCCCCTTTCCATTTCCCAAAATAGATAAATTAGCTTCGGCTGTCGAAAAATCCTGCCAAAAAATTGGCCTGATGAAAAAAAACCTGAGGCAGAACGCCCCAGGTCATCAGCTGGTTTTCTCCGGAATACGGGTTAACGCTGGACTCGGCCGGAAGCGTCGCCCGCCATCAGGGCCTTGACTTCGGCCAGGGTAACATGGTTGTGGTCGCCCTCGACGCTGTGCTTCAGGCAGGAATTCGCCACAGCGAACTCCAGGGTATCCTGCGCGCCCATCTTGTTCAGCATGGCGTAGATCAGCCCGCCGGCAAAGGAGTCGCCGCCGCCGACGCGGTCCACGATGTGGACAGGGTATTCTCGTGAGAAATAATACTCCCCGCCTGTGAAGAGCATGGCCGCCCAAGTGTTGTCCGAAGCCGAGATGCTGCCGCGCAACGTGATGGCCACCGACTTGAATCCAAACCGGTCGGTCAACTGTTTGGCGACGTCCTTGTAGCCCTCATGGCTGAGGGATGCGCTCGTGACATCGGTGTTGTGAGCTTTGATGCCAAAGACCTTATCGGCGTCCTCCTCGTTGGCGATGCAGACGTCGACGTATGGCATGAACTGGGCCATGGTTTTGCCGGCTTTTTCACTCGTCCAGAGGTTTTTGCGGAAATTCAGGTCGCAGCTGACCGTCAGGCCGGCCGCTTTTGCCGCCTTGCAGGCGTCCAGAACACACTCGGCGACATTTTCGCCCAGCGCGGGAGTAATGCCGGTGAAATGGAACCAGGTCGCGCCCGCGAAAATCTTTTCCCAGTCGAAATCTTCGCGTTTCGAAGTGGAAATGGCGGATAGCTTCCGGTCGTAGACGACTTTGGAGGGCCGCTGGGAAGCCCCCTTCTCCAAGAAATAGATGCCGAGACGTTCGCCGCCGCGCAGCATCCAACGAGTATCGACGCCATAGCGGCGCATTTCGTTCACGGCCGACTGCCCGATCGGGTTTTCCGGCACCCGGGTCACCAGACCGGCATCGATGCCAAAATTGGCGAGCGCAACGCACACATTGGCCTCGCCGCCGCCATAAACGACTTCCAACGCCGCCGCCTGCTCAAACCGGAGATACCCGGGCGGCGCCAGCCGCAGCATGATTTCGCCAAAACAGACTACTGTTGCCATCGTATTGCTCCCCTCCTACTTCGCCCGAGCCTGGCGAACTTTTTCGACAAACTGCTTACCGATTTCCGTGATCGATTCATAGTCGCCCTTCTTGGCGCCGGCGGTCAGGTTGCCGCCCACGCCGACTGCCACGCAGCCAGCCTTGATCCATTCGGCGACGTTGTCCAGGCTAACGCCGCCGGTCGGCATCAACGGCGCCTGGGGCAACGGGCCTTTCACCGCCTTCACGAACGACGGCCCCAGTGCTTCGCCGGGGAAGACTTTGACGATATCCGCGCCGGCTTCCATCGCCTCGACAATTTCCCGAATGGTCTGCGCTCCCGGCATGCAGGGAACCTGATAGCGGTTGCACAGCTTCACGGTTTCCACGTTCAACGACGGGCAGACGACGTACTGGGCGCCGGCCAGGATCGCCAGCCGGGCGGTCTCGGAGTCCAGGACCGTTCCGGCGCCGAGGATCAGTTCCTCCGGCTTGTAGGTGGCCGCCAGTTCCTTGATCACATCTGCGGCGCCCGGTACGGTAAAGGTGATCTCGATCGCGGCGATTCCGCCCTTGATGCAGGCATCGGCGATTTTCTTCGCCTGGTCGGCGTTTTCCGCCCGGACTACGGCGACAACTCCCGAAGCCATCAGTCGTTCCAAGAGTTTTAATTTTGGAATCATATTCTCTCCTCCTTTTAAGTAAACCGGTTTTGTTAACGGGTAAAATATTCTCCGCCCTTCGCGAAAATCCTGCCGATGATGCAAAAGAAACTCAGAAAGATTTTATGATTTTCGTTCTTTCGAATTTTCCCCGCAGGATCGGCGCACGATCAATGTCGGGGGATAGTATTCCAGTACCGGCGGCGCATCCGGCAAATGGTTCTGTATCCGCTGAATCA
>CAZRQI010000212.1:0-1181 GCA_964602025.1 uncultured Veillonellaceae bacterium | reverse complement strand
TATTCCTGCATATATTCGCGGAAAGCCTGAGCCCTTTCGCGCCGGGGAGTCACCGGACTATCGCTGTACGGCAGAACAAAAAACGCGATGTTGCGATGTCCGTGCGCCATCAGGTGCCGGATCCCCAAGCCAATTCCGGCCCGGTTGTCGACCGTAACGGCATCCACTTCGATCTCCGGAACATGCCGGGAAAACAGGACGACCGGCGTGCCGGTGCGGTTCATGTCCCGCAGCGCGTCATTGTTATGGCCGGTGGTGCTGATAATGATACCGTCGATCTGCTTGGACTGCAGGGTCTGGATGTAGGCCAGCTCCTGTTTCGGATCGTCGTCCGCATTGCACAGGATCAGGTTGAACCCCGTTTCCTTGCAGTAATCTTCAGCGCCCCGGATGGTGTTGGTCATAAAGGGGTTCAGGATGCTGGACACCACGGCGGCGATGGTATGAGTCTTTTTTTGTTTCAGACTGCGGGCCAAGGCGTTCGGGCGATAATCGAGCTCCTCGATAATCCGTTTGATCCGTTGCCGGGTCTCCAGACTCATGAATTCGTAACGGCCGTTCAAATACTGGGACACCGTACTCTTGGAAATCCCCGCCGCGCGGGCCACATCATTGATCGTTACTGCCAATCCTGCCACATCCTTCTCATGGTCTGCGTTCATTCGGCTGATTCATATTTTTCGGGTTCTGCCCGTTGTCGACCAGATAGCGCCACAGTTCTTCCACCAGCGGCAAATCCGGATTCGGCCGCCGCAATGCATAAAAACGCCGGGTTATCGACAGCCCCTTGATCTTCAGGCTTACCAACGCCCCGGATGCAAGGTCACTCTCGACAGCCCGCCGGGATACAAACCCGATGCCGGCGCCAGCCGACACGGCACGTTTAAGTGCTTCATTCCCACTGACCTGCAGCACGACATTGCAGTCTGCCAGACGAATCCCGATTTCCCGCAACGCTTCTTCCACCACCGATCGGGACGAGGAACTTTCCTGCCGCAATACCAGGGGGTAACGGCAAAGCTCGGATGCCGCCAGCTGCGCCGGGATGCTTTCCGGAAACCAGCCCGATACGACGGGAACCAGTTCATCCGACCAGACCGGCTGCGGCGCCTCTGTCGCCGGTGGTGGAAAACCGACGACACAGATCGGCAACTTGCCTTCCTGCCATTGTTCATGGATGG
>CAZRQI010000211.1:0-3374 GCA_964602025.1 uncultured Veillonellaceae bacterium | reverse complement strand
AACGAATCGTTGACGACCTTGAAGCGATCCACGTCGATCGAAAACACGACCACAAACTGCCGTCTTCGCTGCGCCTGCGCCAGCGCCGTGCCGATCCGGTCGAACAGCAACGTCCGGTTGGGCAGGCCCGTGAGCGAATCGTAGTGGACCAAATACTGAATGCGCTGCTCAGCGGCCTTCCGTTCCCGGTCATCGGCAAAGGTCGCTATATAATGCGAGGGAAGGCCCTGCGCACTGCGGATCCTCACCACGCTGAGCCCCAGCAAGAATTCTTGGGCATCTTTGCGCCGCACCCGGCTTTCTCCCTGCCAGATGCCCGCCTTGTTCAGCTCGGCCAAAAAATCCGCCGAAAAAATCTCTTCCTGGCGATCCGTCCAGAGCAGTTCCGGTTTTTCGCCGATAATCTCCTCCGCCGCATAGCCGGTAAGTTCGGTTAACGCCGCATTGACAGACACAATGCGGGGCTCCGTATCCAATATCATCATGGCCTCGCTACTGCTGCGAAAGATCTCGTCCCAGATTCGAAGCTGATATTCCGCCTTTTTTCGTTGGTAATAATTGCCCAGTTGAATTCCGATGCTGTCAAACAGCTCAATCATCCCGACATCAGGGGATTGAATCCGATGGCTCAAAAAATTGATTACCCCGACCACGCTGTCGCCAACTCTTACGGGAAAACCAAAGGCGCAATGCAAGCCGATCCGCGCCGCCTCCTCGCGCCGCAGAAACGTCGGATTTTTCATAACATCTTCAATCCACACCGGTTGGCCGGACTGCCAGACGACGCCGGGAATCCCGTAGCCCATCTCATACTCCATGGCCTGGCTGATTTCCCGAAATCTCGTATAGTAGCCCGGGCCATGACCATGACACGAATGCCAGATCATTGCCTTGCGTTTATTTTCATAGATCCAGGCTTCGCCAAAATCCCAGTCGAACTGTTCGCAAATCAGACGCAGAAAATGCTCGACCACTTGCCGATACGATTCGCTCTCACCAATAATTCGCGCAACCGCCTGATGCAGTCCCAACCGGAACTGAACCCGCCGCTGTTCGGTAATATCCTGTCCAAATCCCAGAATCCCGCTGATGGTCCCGTCGCTTTCCCGCAGCAGATGGTTGCTCCACAAGATCCGCAACCGGCTGCCGTCACAGGCCAGCATGTCCACATCGCCGATCTGCGCCAACCCGTCCAGTTTTCCCGCCAGCAGCGCCGCGAATCGCTCGTTCACCCGTGACCGGTCTTCGGGCAGGATCGCCAAATCAACCCATTTGGCGCCGATCAGCTTCCCCGGCGGATTACAAAACCGTTCCCGGGCTTTGGCGTTGGCATACGTCACCGTTCCGGTGTTGTCCAGCGCCACGACGAATAAATTGTCATCATTGCCGAGTTGATTCATGAAGCGTTTCACGAATTCCGAATCCATGTCACATCCCCGCTCCTTGCCTGCCAACCTGCTGTTGTTCTTTTTTTTCGACCGACCATTCGTCGACCACCGCGCCGCTCGCGGTGATCGCCTGAACTTGCAGTGTATTTCCGCTCACTTTCACCAATAAGTAGTTTGGCTCTTCCACCGGATTGTAAAAAAAGACATTCCAGTCCTTGGCGGCGACATTGTCGTAGGTTTTCGTCCCGCTCCGCCCCGTCGCCGCATAGACCGTCCCGAATTCCGGCGGCGCTACCGCCGCATCGCCGGCGATCGGCAAGGTGCGGGCAATCACATGATCATGCGCGGTAAAAACCAGATCCACCTTGTATTCGTCGAATACCGGCGCCAACGCCCGTCGAAGATTTTCATTCACGCCATTGGGCTTGTTGCCATACAAGGGACGATGAACGAACGCCACTTTCCATTTTTTATCCGTCGCCGCCAGATCCCGGGCCAGCCATTGCCGCTGCCGTTCCAGCAAATCCGGCATGAACTCCCGTTGCTCCCCCGCCTGACTGTCCAGCATGACAAAGTGGATGTCGCCGTAGTCGAAAGAATATACCTGTCGCTTCAACCCTGCCGGCCCATTCTCCGGCAACGCGAACTGGGCGGTAAAATACCGGGGTTGGGAAAAAATCCGTTCCGGGGTGTAACACTCGTGGTTTCCGGTCAGAGGCATGATCGGCAAGACTTCCAGCACTCCGGCCGACGCTTCGAACCAGGCTTCCCATTCCTCGTAATCCTGACCGACGTCCACCAGATCGCCCATGCTGACAAAAAAAGCCGCGCCGGGGTTAGCCTGAACAGCTTGTTGCAGCGTTGTCCGCCAGACGCCGTAGTCCAGACTCTGGGAATCGCCGAAAATCAAAAAAGAAAACGGCGCGGCAGTTTGCGGCGCGGTGGTGAATTGCCGAACCTCGCTCCAGGCTTCGCCGGCCCCCACCTGGTAGCGGTAACGGGTTCCCGGTTTCAGACCGGTCGCTGTCGCCGAATGAAGGTTCATTTCGCCATTTTCGGTTTCCAGGCTGGTTGTTTCGGCAATCAGCCGGACTCCCGACAAAATCGAAGCCGTCTCCCCCACTGCCTCACTGAGTTGGAGCTGCCCGCCGCCCACGGAAACATCGGTTCGCCAAGTGATTGTCTGCGTAGTCCGCGGATCGCCGGTCCAGGTCAGGGTAACATGGTCCGGAACGGCCGAAATCGCCAACGCGATTCCGACCCAACAAAACAGAACCAGGCTGGCAATGAAGGTCAGTCGCAACGGCCAACGAAAGCGGATCATGAAACTCCTCCAAAAATCCAGGCGTTTTTTTTGCCGCCCGACAGGAATTCGCGAACAAATCGCCAATACTTAACAATGTCGCTATTTTCGCGGCCATAATTTTGGCAAAATGTAAATATTCCGACAGCAGCCCTGCTGTCAAGAATACTACATGAAGAAAAACCGCGGTAATTTTTAAGAGAAAAGGCGTGAGTATCATTAACATTGTATCAAGTAAAGTATTCGACCGCAAAGTCGTGATCCGATTAAAGGACCGGGTTTGCGAAACATCGGAAGAACTGTTGGGCAGCGAGTTGTTCCGCCGGATTCTGAAGCAGGTTCTGGCCGAGCTGGGCCGCCGCCAATCCCGGTTGCTGGATATGTTCCCGGACAAGCGGCATGTTTCCGCCGAAGAATTTTCGCAGTTGCTGGAAACCATCCAATACCTGGCCAAAATGCCGATTCATCAGGTAGAAAAGCTGCTTCCCGGTTCCCGTCAGTTCACCAAAAATCCGGACTTGTTGGCGGAATTCGTGTTTTATGTCTATGACTTTTGGCGCAGTTTCGATCGTTTCCTGATCTGCGATTCCAGCGACGACTCGCTGAATAACCGGCCGTACCGCACCTTCCAGACCAGCGCCGAGCAGCTGATGCACGTCATCCGGCATACGTTCCGGGATGTC
>CAZRQI010000210.1:1735-3400 GCA_964602025.1 uncultured Veillonellaceae bacterium | reverse complement strand
AGTTTTGTTGCGGTTTCGTCAAATCAATGTCAAACCAAAACCGGACGCCGTTTTCCAGGTTTTCCGCGCCGAAGCGGTTGCCTTGCAGCTCCTGGATCGCCCGGACGATGGACAAGCCCAGCCCATGACCGCCGCGTTCGCGGCTGCGGGCTTTATCCACTTTATAAAAACTGGTCCAGATTTTGGGCAGGCTTTCTTCCGGAATCGGTTGCCCCGAGTTGAATAGGACGATGCGGACGTGTTCGCCGTCCGTTGCGGGTTCAGCGGCAAGAACGATCCGTCGTTCACCGCTGACATGGTCGATCGCGTTGTTCAAATAGTTGTTGAGGATCTGCTCGATGCGCAACCGGTCGGCGTATACGTTGAAATCGAGTTGGGCTTGCAGTTCCAGGGTGATGCCTTTTTCGACAAGGATCGGCTGAAATTTTTGCGCCATTTCTTCCAGAAGGATGGACAATGGAAAGGATTCTGGGTTGAGTTCGTAAAAACCGGATTCGATCTGCGACAAATTGAGCAGATCATGAACCAGCCGATCCATCTTTTCCGCTTCATCCATAATGACGGAACAGTAGTAGTCTTTTTCCTGCCCGTCCTGTGCGACATTTTCCTTCAGGCCCTCCGCATAGCCGAGAATAAGGGAGAGCGGCGTTTTCAGCTCGTGCGAGACATTGGACACGAATTCCTTGCGCATTTTGTCCAGCTTGCGTTCTTTTTCCACATCCGCCAGCAATTGGCGGTTTTTTTCGTTTAATTCCGAGATGGCGGAATCCAGTTGATCGGAGAGGTGATTGATGCTTTTGCCCAGTTCGCCGATTTCATCCGCTTGCTCAATGGAGGCTTTCTGGGAAAAATCCAGCAAAGCCATGCGCTGCGCCAGCCGGTTGAGGGTTACGATCGGGCCGGTGAAGCGTTTGGCGAAAAAGAACGCCCAACAGCAGCCGGCAAGGATGGACAGAATGCCGGTGAAAACCATGAATTGGGAAGCGACGGCGGCGCTTTCCGAAATCGGCGACAACGCCTGCCGGATGTGCAGGATGTCGCCGTTATTCAGCTGCCGTTCGATGACCATGAAATCGATCTTGATATCGGCATCCCGCAGCATTTCCAGATTGGTCCGGCTGTCGATCGCTTTACGGCTTTTGGTGACGTGCGGCGGCGGCGGCGGAAGCTGATAGGTTGGGCCGCCGTTTCGGGAGTTGGGCTGGTGAATGAACGGACCAAAGGAAGTATATCTCACCTGGCCGGTGCGGTCGGTGATGACGATGCCGGCGCCCAGCGCGTTGGCGTTTCGTTTCAGATCCGTGGCAATGTCGGCGGGATTTCCCCGGTATATTTCGTCAAGGGCGGCGGCGGCGGCAATCAACGTGTTTTCTTTCTGCCGCAGGTAATAACTTTCCAGCCCAAGCCGGGTCAGTCCCAGCGACAGGAGTACGAAAAACAGCAGCAGGCCGCTGGTGGCCCAAAAAAGCCGGGTGCGGACGGAAGGCTTCATTTGTCCACCTCGAACCGGTAGCCATATCCCCGGATGGTTTGCACCAGCGCGCTTTTGTCGCCCAGTTTGGTCCGGAGCCGATTGATGTGGGTGTCGACCGTGCGCAGATCGCCATAGTAGTCGTAGTTCCAGACCTGGTTCAGGATCTGTTCGCGGCTGAGCGCCTTGCCGTG
>CAZRQI010000210.1:0-1635 GCA_964602025.1 uncultured Veillonellaceae bacterium | reverse complement strand
AGTCGTAGTTCCAGACCTGGTTCAGGATCTGTTCGCGGCTGAGCGCCTTGCCGTGATTTTCCGCCAGGAAGGTCAGCAGCTCGTATTCCTTAGGACTCAGATCCAACGGCTGCGAATCGATGAAAACCTGGCGGGAGGCGGCATCGATTTTCAGACCGCCGCTGTTGCTCGCGGCAGCGCCGGTTTCTCCTTCCAAGCGCCGGAACAGGGCGTTGACTCTGGCCGTCAATATTTTGGGACTGAAGGGTTTGGTGACATATTCGTCGGCGCCCAGCTCGAAGGCGAATAGCTGGTCGATCTCTTCCCCCCGGGCGGTCAGCATGATCACGGGAATGGAACTCTTTTTGCGAATCTCGCGACAGACGCTGAGTCCATCCTGCTCCGGCATCATGACATCCAGAATGGCCAAGTCGATTTTTTCTGCTTCCAACAAAGCCAATGCTTTCGTTCCGTTTTCTGCTTCCAGCACCATATACCCTTCCCGTAACAGGAAATCGGCGACCAGTTTTCGGATGCGAAGTTCATCGTCGGCAATCAGGATCGTTTTGTGTTGCATAATCCACCTCAGCGTATGAAAAATTAAACCAACTTTAGCATAAAGAGCTTTACCGGGGAAGTCAATCCGAAAGGCGATTCTTTTAGCGTATGTATACAAAGCTGTAACAAAGCTGTAACAATTCAAAGCCATAATTAAGCTAACAAGTCGGAAACGGCGATTAGATTCAATCTGAAAGATAAGCGGGGGCTGACAATGAATACGATCCGGCAAAGTTTGATGAAACACAAGTTGGCGGTTTTTCTGACGCTATTCCTGTTGTTCGGCGGGGCGGGCGGCGGTTATTACTACATGAACAGCAAGGTTGCGCCGGCCAGTCAGGAGGTGACGGTCGCGGCAGGGCGGGGCGACGTATACGCGATGGTTGCCGCCACGGGGACGATTTCCGCCGTGAACACCGTGGAAATCAGCTCACGGGTCACCGGCCTGATCAAGGAAATGCGCGTGAAAGAGAATGATGCGGTGAAAGCCGGGCAGGTGTTGTTGGTGTTGGACGATACCACGCTGCGGACGCAGGTGGCCCAATTCAAGGCGCAGCTCGACAATTACGCGACGATCTACGAACGCAGCCAACGCCTGACCAAGGCCGGCGGCCAGTCCGTCCAGCAACTCGACACCGATCGGACCAACTGGGAGGTCGCCCAACAGACTTACAACAATTACGTGTCCCAGCTTCAATATTATGTGATCACTTCACCGATCGACGGCGTGGTCGTCGGCAAGCCGACGCCGGCTGGGCAGACGGTGGCGCAGGGGATTTCCAGCCCGCAGGTGATCATGAATGTGGCGGATATGTCGAAAATGCAGATCAAAGTATTGGTGGACGAGACCGACATCGGACGAATCCAGTTGGGGCAGAAAGTGACGTTCACGGTGGACGCCTATCCGGACAAAACGTTTACCGGCAAAGTAGCTTTGATCTCCCGCAGCGCGACGACCTCGTCGAATGTGGTGTATTACCCGGTCTATGTCGACGTGGACTCCGCCGAGGGGTTGCTGTTTCCGACCATGACGGCGAGAACGACGATCCAGGTCGGCGAAAGTAAAAACGTCCTGATTGTGCCGGCGGCCGCCGTGAA
>CAZRQI010000209.1:0-3412 GCA_964602025.1 uncultured Veillonellaceae bacterium | reverse complement strand
TCTTGCACAGGCCACTTCGGCAAAAGAAGGCATCGCCGCATTTTTCGACGGCGTTCTCCGGTTTGTCCTGGACCCGACGAATCCCGGCGGTTGTTTCTACACCAACACCGCTACCGCTCTGGGAACGCTGGATCAGCGGATCCACGAAGTGATACGGCGCGGATCGGCAAAAATGGAGTCGGATTTTTATCAATTTCTGTTGCAAGGGCAAAAAAAAGGAGAACTCGCCCCCGACAAAGATGTCCAGGCCTTGGCCCAATACTTCGTGAGCCTGACGCGGGGCGTCAGCGTCATGGCCAGGATCAATGCCGATCGCGAAACCTTGGCCGCCATCGTTAAAACGGGGCTATCCGTACTCGACTAACGCCCCTCGTTTTTTTATCCATTCGGGACCGTTTAGTTCAAAACAGGCCCGTCATTTTGGGAACATTCGGTCCAAAATATTCTTTTGATCCCACAACCAGCGGAAAGGCAGGTGAACTTCCCATGTCGCCGTAATCCACCGCAACCAGCCCGCAACGCCAAAACTCATCAGACAAAGGAGCGATTAGAATGAACGCATTATTGAAACCGACCACCCTCGGCAAATTATCCCTGGCCAACCATATTGTCCGCAGCGCCACCTATGAAGGCATGGCCGGCCCTGACGGCGAGATTACGCCGGCGCTGACGGACCTGTACACGAATCTGGCGGCCTCGCAAATCGGCTTGATCATCACCGGCGCCGCGGCGGTGCTGCCCGCCGGCAGGGGTCTTCCCGGCATGCTGAGCCTCCACGACGATCGGTTGCTGGACGACTACAAGCGACTTGCCGACCAAGTGCACCAACAAAGCGGCAAAGTCATCCTGCAACTCATTTTCTGCGGGACGCAGGGATTTATCGACGTGCCCGATGTATACAGCCCGGCCGGTATTCCCGACAAACTGACCAAACGCGCTGGCAAGGCCATGACCCCGGAAGACATCCAGCAACTGAAAACTGCGTTTATTGCCGCCGCGCAGCGAGCGATCACGGCCGGCTTTGACGGGGTGGAAATCCATTCCTCCGCCGGCTTTCTGCTGAGCCAGTTTCTGACCCCCTATTACAACCGCCGCACCGACGAATACGGCGGCAGTCTCGAAAACAGATCCCGCCTGCTGCGGGAAATCTGCGCCGGAGTGCGTCAGGCTATCGGCGCCGAGCCGGCCCTCCTCGTCAAAATCAACTGCGCCGACTTCATCGACGACGGACTCTGTTTCGACGACAGCCTGACCGTATGCGAACAACTGGCCGCCCTGGGCGTCGACGCCATCGAAATCACCGGCGGGATCGCCGCTGTCCGGGACACAACGTCCGTCCGCACCAACATTGCCTCGCCGGATCAGGAATCCTACTTCGCGGAGTACGCCGGCAAAATCGCCGCCAAACTACCGATCCCCATTATCCTGAACGGCGGCAATCGGTCGCTGGCCGTTATGGAACAGTGGGCCAACAACTCCAAAATCCAGTTCTTCGCCATGTGCCGGCCTTTTCTCGCCGAGCCGGATCTGGTCCAGCGCTGGCTGCGGGGCGAACCCGACAAAGCCCGCTGCATTTCCTGCAACAAGTGTTTTTCTTTCAGCGGAACCGTCTGTCATGTCTTCCCGCCCAAACAAATCGTCTGATACAAAAAAAATTCGCCCCTCCCTTGTTTCAACAGGCATTTGCGGTTATAATATGAAAGTCAGCAGTGTTTGACACAATGTCGAGCACTCGCCTTGAGAACAAAGAAAATATTGCACAGGGCTTGATAAATCAGGCACAACAGAACGGGGCATTAGCTCAGCGGGAGAGCGCTTGACTCACATTCAAGAGGTCACTGGTTCGAAACCAGTATGCCCCACCAAGGTAAATCAACGGGTTTGACGATTTCGTCAAACCCGTTTTTTGCTTTCTTCTAAAATTTTTCTAAAAAACTATTTTGCGAAAGTAGTACCGCATGCCAGGCCGTCTCCTTTGATCGAAGGAGACCTAACGCACGTCCGCCGCCCGGTCGATCAATATTTAATCGTTTCCGAGTCAGCAATGCAGCACATTAGGACAGCTAGGCAATCTTTGTTGGCAACTTCGTCCGAAGAATGCTAAAGTAATACCGTTGGCCAATGTCGGCTGAAAAACAAACCGAGAGGGATATAGCCATGGATATTGTCAAAAGCGCTCTGGACAGTTCGGGCGTCGAGTACGAATTGATCCATCATGAACAGCACCTTTGTTCCGCTGCCGATGGGGCAGCGTTCTTCGGCATCGATCCCGGGCAAACCGCGCCGACTTTGATTGCAGAAACGGATCACGGCTATGTTTCCATCATCTTTTCCGGCAGCCGAAGCCATTTGGATTATAAACAGGTCGCTGCCATCATCGGTTCCACAAAATTTCAGCTGGCCAAGCGGAATAAATTACGGGAAATAACCGGCTTTGACGCTGGCGATATGCCGATGATCGGCCTGAACATGCCTGTCCTATTTGATAAACGTCTTTTCCAGTATTCCTTCGTCTATGGCGGTTCGGGGTTGGCCAATCGGACATTGAAAATCTCGCCGATTCTATTGGCTCGGTTAAACCATGTTATTGCCTATCTGGAAGACTGATAACCAGTATGCCCCACCAAGGTAAATCAACGGGTTTGACGATTTCGTCAAACCCGTTTTTGCTTCCTGTACTGTTTTCGCCCAGATAAATTGATTGCTACTCCTCCGCCTATCTCAACACTGAATCGTCACTCATAAGCGGTGATTTTCAAAGCATTGATCGATCCAGCACGTCGCTTGGCGGGCATCAAACCGCAAAATGCAGTATTCCGGATCGTCGACGCCCTTCGGGAAATGCGCGATGAACCAATCCTGCCAGAGTTCGCGCTTGATCGCCGCGTCCTGGACAATCTCGACCTCGCCCAACAGCGTGACGCTGTCGCCGCCCAGAAAATAGCAGACGCTGGCTTTCGGATTTTGCCGGAAATGCCCTGTCTTGGCGGAGTGAGTCCCGGTGGCCATCCAGATCGTCCGGATTCCTTCCGTCTTGATCTTGGAGATTACGCAAACGCGCGGATAACCTTCCTCATTGATGGACGCCAGCGTCACGACCTCGCATTTCGCCAACAGTTCTTCCGCCTTGTCGATCATGGTTTTTTCCACAATAAACCGCCTCCCGCATTTTTGTTCGAACATTTGTTCTGTATGAATAGTATAGCGAAAGCGAAGGCCGTTGTAAAGCGAACGCACAAATTACTGGCGTTCCTTCATATTTATATTTTCTTCCCAATATAAAATACATAGCCGTAATACTGTTTATATTTTAAGTACAAGTCCGCCTCCCGTCTCAAAAATGCAATCATGTTTTCAACGGCTTTATTCCCCGCATGTTTTTTCAAGAATTCCTCTTGCCGTGCTTTTTGCG
>CAZRQI010000208.1:0-3443 GCA_964602025.1 uncultured Veillonellaceae bacterium | reverse complement strand
AATCACATCATTGGTGGACTGCGCCATATTGACATGATTGTTCGGCGAAATCAACGGATAGTTGCCCTTCGCTTCTCCCAAAATTTCCAGAGCACGGTTAGCGATCACCTCGTTGGCGTTCATGTTCATGGAGGTGCCGGCGCCGCCCTGGATGCAGTCCACCACGAACTGGTTCTGCCATTGCCCGGCAATGATTTCCTCCGCGGCTTTCACAATCGCATGACCGATGCGCACCGGCATCCGCCCGGTCCGCATATTGGCCCGCGCCGCCGCCGCCTTTACGATTCCCAGGGCGACAATAAAATCTTCATTCAACACATGGCCGGTGATCAAAAAGTTGTGCAACGCCCGTGTAGTCTGCACGCCATAGTAGAGCTCATCCGGAATTTCAATCTCGCCGAGAAAATCTTTTTCAATCCGCATTCTTCTTCTCCCTTACACTCATCGTTTTTGTTCAGTATATCGCTGCCGGGTAGCAGCTTTTGATCCCATTCGGCCGACGTCATGCTCGCCTCTCCGCCAAAAAAAATTACAGGCGCAATTCAATCTTGCCGGGGAAGCTACGGCTCTATGCATATTAAGTGTAACTCATCCGGAATTTTCGCGCAAGAACATTGTATACAAAAAACAATTTCTTTTTTTGCCTGTTCTCCATTCGCAACAATCTACATAAAAAATTCGTCGAAACCAAGGTTCCGACGAACAAAATCGTTTCTGTTCCTTATTAATGAATCGATTTCTTTTTAACGCGGCCGCCTAACACATCATGGACTTCGTGGATTGTCACGAACGCCGATTCATCTTTTTCAAAAATGATGGATTTTAGTTTGGCGATCTCCAGACGCGTCACAACAGAGTATAATATTTTCTTTGGCGTTCCTGTATAGCCGCCTTCCCCGTACAAGACCGTGACTCCCCTCCCCAGGCGTTGCATGAGCAGCGCGGCGATTTCATCCGGATAATCGGTCACAATCATAATCCCTTTGGATTCATCCAGCCCTTCCACGGTGATGTCAATCGTTTTGAACGCTACAAAATAAGTGACCACCGAGTACATCGCTTTATCCCAACCGAAGATCAGTCCTGCTCCGGCAAAAATAAACAAATTCATGACCATGACAATTTCGCCGACCGAGAAGCCAGTTCGCTTGGACCAGATAATCGCAACAATTTCGGTGCCATCCAGAGATCCCCCATAACGGATGATCAAGCCGACGCCAAAGCCAATGGCAATTCCCCCGAAGATCGAGGCCAAAAATACATCCTGCGTAACATTCTGCATCGGCCGGAAAAGGGTTGACCCATAGGCTAGCGCTGCCACGGAAAACAAAGTCGCGCTGGCAAAACTTCTGCCGATGTGGAGATAACCAATATAAAGAAAAGGCAGATTCAAGAGGATAATATAGGCGGCAAAGGGCAACTCCGTCAAATAGCTCAGTACGATGGAAACGCCCACTACGCCCCCGTCAATAATTTGATTCGGAATGATGAATTCTTCAAGACCGAATGCAGTAATAAACGCCCCCAGCGACAGGAGCAGATATTTTCGGATCGTCCGCAGAAATCTTTGCTGCTTTGTCATAAGACCCCCCTTAAGCAATTGGTTTTCGATGCTGTCACTTATGCGGAAGTATGGTCATGTTCCCGACGCTACATTGGGGGGACTCCTCTTTGGATAAGCGACAGGGTTTCCTTGTTCGCCAAGTTCGCCAATGCAAACCCCCGCACAACATTACGGTAGCGATATCGATCCTGATAGATCGAGCTGACATGGTCGGCTTCAGGGAACAATTGGATTTGTTTGGGCCCCTTCGTCGCCCGATAAAGTTCCCGGGACATATCGACAGGCACTAGAGCATCCGCTTCGCCGTGAATATACAATACTGGAGTAGTCACATTTCGGACCGCCCGGACCGGCGCAGCTTGGTGAAAAGTAAACCGGGACTTGAAATACGCGACCAGGTTCGCATAGGGCAACAAGTATTCCGGCAAAATGTAGTCGGGAAGCTGAATATGCCGCCGAATCTGCTGGACCAGCAGAACTTCAAAATCCGAGTATGCGCTGTCAGCGACATAAAAAGAAACCCGACGACTTGTCTCATTCATTTCCGCATGCAATAACGCCGTTGCCGCGCCCATGGAAATCCCGTGTACGCCAATCATGCCGGTTGGAAACTTCTGCCGAACCCAATCCACCCATTGATCCAAATCATGTTTCTCATAGATGCCCCAAGTGACCGATTCGCCGCCGCTATCGCCATGAGCGCGGGAATCAATCAATAACAGGTTGAATCCGTCGCTCAAATACACATTTAAGTAGTTGAGGCCAATCAGGCGATTTTCGGTGAATCCGTGCAAAAAGACCAACGTCTTTGTCGTTGGCTGGGGATTCGGAATATAAGTTCCTTTCAGGCTATAACCAAATCGGGATTCAATCGCGACATCCTGCCACTGCCGTTCCCGTTTCCCCCATTCCAGGCGTTGTTGAAGGCGGCTGGCGTTCGCAGTCGCCGAATTCAGGCGGGAATGACGGGTACTCATTTCCGTATAAATGATATTGCCAATATAAATACCCGCGCCATTGACGACCAAAAAGGCAAGCAACAACCCGGCCAACACCAATCGGCGCAACACTTTCCAAACCGTCCGGAATTTCATAAGCATCCTCGTAATTTTCCTTCACGATTGTCTGGGAAGGAAGAATCAGGATACTTGTGCAAATCACAAATTGTATCCTAGAACTATAATATCATATCGGGCGCTTTCAATAATTGGCAAAAGACAAGCCAGCGGCGTATCGACTCTTTGTTTGGCTCCATCGTATTCATTCCACATAGATCATCTTTTTGGTCATTCCGCCATCCACCACAAAATTTTGACCGGTAATGAAATCGTTTTCCGGCGCGGCGATGAACGTGCACAGTCTGGCAATATCTTCAGGTTTTCCCACCCGTTGCGACGGATGTTGCCGATGGTCCGCCTCGCTCAGGCGGTCATAGCCCGAATTGGCAATCCAGCCTGGACTGATAGCATTTACCGTGATTCCGGCGGAGCCGAGCGACAAGGCCAAGGCATGCGTCAATGCCACGAGTCCGCCCTTGGAGGCCGCATAAGCCTCCGATCCGGGTTCGGACATGATGGCCCGTGTCGAGGCGATGTTGATGATCCGCCCGTACGCCGAACTGCGATGATGGCAGGCAAACTCGCGGGCTGCGACAAAAGCCGCCCGGAGATTGAGGGCGAGAATCTCATCCCATTCTTCAAGGGACAAATCACAGACGGGTTTGAACATCCCCCGACCGGCATTGTTGATGAGAATATCGATTTTGCCGTAATCACTGACGATTCGTTGAAACATGGAAGGAATCGAGGTTGCCTCCCGCAAGTCAATGCCATGGAAGACCGCCCGATAACCATGGTTGCTCCACTCGGCCGCCAAAGCC
>CAZRQI010000207.1:0-3445 GCA_964602025.1 uncultured Veillonellaceae bacterium | reverse complement strand
GTGGTGTCCCGCGTTGGCGAAGGCTCCCGTTTTACCTTCACGCTGCCCCGCACCAACCCCGGGACGGCCGCCGACCAATCCGACATCCCCGACTGGCCCGATACGCCGCCGATATTTCCCGGCACGCCGTCCCCCAAAACGGCGACACTCCTCATCGTGGATGACGAACCGGTCAACCTGGAGGTGCTGGAACAGCATTTTCGCGACGAACCTTACCGCATCGTGCGCGCGGCCAACGGCCGCCAAGCCCTCGCCTGGATCGGGCGGCAACCATTCGATCTGGTGGTGCTCGATCTGATGATGCCCGACATTTCCGGCTACGAAGTCTGCCGGACCATCCGGGAGCGATACACTCTGCTGGAGTTGCCGGTACTCATCCTCACCGTCCGCAACCGCCCCGCCGATATCGTGCGGGCGCTGTCCACCGGCGCCAACGATTATCTCGCCAAACCCTTCGAAAAACAGGAACTGCTGGCGCGCGCCTCCACGCTGATCCTGATGAAGCGCTCCCTGCAGGAAGCCGTCCAGAGCCAGCGCGACCGGCTGATGGCACAGATCAAGCCGCATTTCTTCTACAACGTCATGAACACCATCATGGGCTTCTGCCTGACCGATCCGGAGCGCGCGTACAAATTGCTCGGCGATTTCAGCGGTCTGATTCGCCAGCGGCTGTCCCTGTCGGAGGCGCAACACTTTATTTCCTTGCGGGAAGAACTCGACCTCGTCCGGGTCTATCTGAAGATCGAACAGGCGCGGTTCGGCGACGCGCTGGCCTGGGAGATCCGCTGTGAAGTCGACGAAAGCATGTCCATCCCGCCGTTGCTGCTGGAACCTCTTGTCGAAAACGCGGTCAAGCACGGCGTCCGGGAAAAAACGGGCGGCGGCCGGGTGACGGTCGAGATCGTTAGGGAGGGGGCGGAGATCGTCTTTCGGGTCAAGGACGACGGCGTCGGCATGACCGCGGAACGGCTCCGGGAAGTCCTGGCGGATGGCGCGCCAGGCATTGGCCTGCGCAACATCCGGCGGCGGCTGCAGCTGGAGTACCGGCAGACCTTGCATGTCACGAGCCGGCCGGGCGAAGGGACCGCGGTCCGGTTCAGCCTGCCGCTCCCGGACGCTGCCGGCCCTGAAATCAACACCGGAGGAGGGTCACCCCATGATCCGAGTATTGCTGGTCGATGACGAACCGATGGCCAATACCATCCTGCGGCATCTGCTGAAGGAGTTTCCTGCCATCGAAGTGGCGGGCGACTGCACCGAGCCGGAGGCGGCGCTGGAATTTTGCGCGGCCCGGCCGGTGGATGCGGTATTTTTGGATATCGAAATGCCCCGTGTCAAAGGGATGGAGCTGGCGGACAAGATTCGCCGCCTGCTGCCGGAAGTGTGGCTGGTGTTCGTAACGGCGTATCCGGACTACGCCCTGCGGGCCTTTGACGTCAACGCCCTGGACTATCTGCTGAAACCCGTCGACAGCGACCGTTTGGCGATCACCGTTGCCCGGCTCGAACGGCAAACGGCGGACACGAAGGCGGATTCCCAGCCTGACTCCAGGCAATGGATCGTCGGCAAGGCCGGTTCCCGCGTCTGCCGACTGGCCGTCGACGACCTCCTCTATCTGGTGGTCGAGGAGCGCCGGACCTTCGCGGTGACGGCGCGGGAAAAAGTGCGCTTGGCGGGCAGCTTGTCGCATTGGCGGGCCGAACTGCCGCCGCAGCGGTTTTACCGATGTCATGGCAGCTACCTCGTCAACCTGGAGAAGATCGCTTCCATCGAACCGGGCCTGGGCAACGCCTGGTCGCTCCGTCTGGCGGACTGCGGCGAGGACGTGCCGGTCAGCCGGCAGTTCGTCGCTCCCCTGCGGGAACTGCTCGATTTCTAAAGAAAATTTCTGATTTTTTTGGTCGCAAATCTTTCATGGGCCGTCGCTGTGACGGTCTTTTTTTGCGCCCGTTCCGTCCTCACTGCCAGTTACGCGTAAAAAACGACCACTTCCGCAAAAACGGCGGTTTGCCGCCGCCAACGCAACGCGATCTGTGATAACATAATGACTTGGTAAACTACCCAAAGTATACATAGATTGGACATATAGATTGGGCATAAAGACCGAGGAGGATTGCGAATGAAGCGGAAATGGCAACGGAACTGGAAACAGAGACTGATGAAAAAACTGGCGATGCCGGTGCTCGCCGGGATGATGCTGTTCAGCAGCTACAACTCGGCGCTGGCCAACCCCGCCGGCGGCGTCGTCACCGCCGGCGCGGCGGCGATCTCGACCAGCGGCTCGACACTGACCGTCAACCAGACGACGAACAAGGCGGCTATCAACTGGCAGAGTTTCGGCATCGGCCGCGGCGAGACCGTCCGCTTCGTCCAGCCCTCGGCGTCCTCCGTCGCCCTCAACCGGGTCGTCGGCAACGCCTCCGCCATCTACGGTACTTTGTCCGCCAACGGCAAGGTCTTCCTCGTCAATCCGAGCGGCATCCTGTTCGCGCCCGGCTCGCAGGTCAACGTCGGCGGCCTCGTCGCCTCCACGCTGAACCTGTCCGACAGCGACTTTTTAAAAGGCAACTATACCTTCGCCAAGAACCTCGCCGCCGGCTCGGTGGTGAACCAGGGGACGATCCGGACCGCCGACGGCGGCTACGTCGCATTCCTCGGCCCGCAGGTCCGCAACGAGGGAATTGTCGCGGCGCAGACCGTGGGACTGGCGGCCGGCGACAAGGTCAGCCTCGACTTTGACGGCGACAAACTGCTCAGCTTCCGGGTCGACACCCAAGCGGCGGGAGCGGCGGCGACGAACAGCGGCAGCCTCCTCGCCGACGGCGGCACCATCGTGATGAGTACCGGCACCAAGGACGCGTTGCTCTCCACGGTGGTCAACAACACTGGTCTGATCCAGGCCCGCACGGTGAACAGCGTGAACGGCAAGATCATCCTCGAAGGCGGTGCCGTGAATGTCGGCGGCACGCTCGATGCCTCGGGCCTGACTGCGGGACAGACCGGCGGCACGTTGAAAGTTCTCGGCGACAACGTGACCCTCGCCTCCGGCTCGCTTCTGAACGCCTCCGGCGACGCCGGCGGCGGCACGATCCTCGTAGGCGGCGCGTATCAGGGCGGCGCGGGCGAGTATGCGGCGACGCGGACCACGGTGGCGGCGGGCGCGACCCTCAGCGCCGACGCGGCGACGACCGGCAACGGCGGGAAAGTGGTGGTGTGGAGCAACGACACCACCGACTTCGGCGGGACGATCACGGCCCGGGGCGGCAGCGTATCCGGCGACGGCGGCAGCGTCGAGACTTCAGGCAAGCAGACGCTGACCGTCAAGGGTACCGCAAAAGTCAGTACCCTTGCCAATCACGGCAAAACCGGCAACTGGCTGCTGGACCCGAAGGATTTTACGGTTGCCCCTAGCGGCGGCGATCGGACAGGCGCTAAGATTTCCGAG
>CAZRQI010000206.1:0-3485 GCA_964602025.1 uncultured Veillonellaceae bacterium | reverse complement strand
ACTCCCGCCGCCTGCGCCGCCGCCTCGTATTCGCTGAATGTCGGCGCCGGAACCGCCACCCGTCGCGGCGACAAGGCCCGGCACAGCAAATAGATCAGTTCGACCGCGCCATTGCCGGTTTCGATCCATTCCAACGGCGCCTGATACGTTGCCGCAATCGCCTGTCGCAACTCCAGCGCATCCGGATCCGGGTAGCCGGTCACCGTGTCCAGCGACTCCAACAGCGCCTGTCGAACGCACGGGGACAAGCCCAACGGATTAATATTGGCGCTGAAATCCAGAAAGTCGGCGAACCCGCCGCCACCGTCCCGTATTGCCGCATAAATGTTGCCGCCATGTTTGGCCGTCATTTCCCCATCCATTGTCAGACTCCTTCAAGCACAGTCAAGCCGCCGCTCACCAGGCGTACTGAGCCAAAATAACGGACCTCGGCGCATTCACTGCATACGGCATCCACACAGGCCGAAAGCCCGGTCGCTTTGGCCGAATCGAACAATACTCCCAAGACCGTGCCGCTATGCGCCGCATTGACCCCGACCGCCCCATAGGCCCGCGATATTTCTATTATACGCTCTAACGCCGGTTTCCACAAAATCGGCTGATTGGCCAGCGCACTCCGCGTCGCGCCTTCACCGACCAAACCGCAGTCGCCGGTTTTTACACCCTGCTCCACGAGTCGCAAGGCCTGCCGCACTTCCGGCTCTTTCCGCCGGTTCAGCACTGCAAGATCGCTGCGCTGGTTGAAGTCGATGGTGTCCACTTCGCCGCCGGCATCCAGAACCGCAATCGTGATGGCCGGCGGATTTCCCAGACAGCGGTGAACTTTTCCCGTCACGTGGTCGATCAGCGTTATCCCCGGTAAAAAGATTCCGTCGGTCGGCTCGATTTCCAGGGCGATCCGGCAAATTTCCTCCGGACTAATCGTCCTTCCGGCCGCCAGCGCCGTCGCCAAACAGGCCGCACTGATGTCCGCGCTGCTGGAAGCCATGCCTTTACCGGCGGGAAGTTCGGATTGGACATCGACGCTATAATCGGCTACGGGCAACCGAAGATATTCCAGAGTTCGCCGCACCGCTTCCCGGGTTTTGGCACCGGCTTCCGGCACCGTCGTTCCGTCTGGCGCCAGATCGACCGTGACCGTGGAATATAGGCTGATCGGGCAGGTTACCAGAAAATTTATCCCTGCATCGGTCCCCTGGACCAGTTCGCCGCAGGAGCCCGGGCACCGGACAGTTGCTCTCACGAATTCACCTCATCATTTTGCGAAAGTCGACAGGACAAACACGATTAAAACTACCAGTTCCGAGAGTTCCGTAACCGCACCGTACGTATCGCCGGTCATGCCGCCGAGTTTGTGCGTCGTCCAACGACCGAACCAAAAGGCGAACAATATCGCAGCCAAAGCCGCAGCGGCGGCGATTCCGCAAACCAGCGGCCCCGTCACGAAATAAAACACCGCGAGCAATCCCAATAACGTCGCCAGCGCCGGCCCCAGGGAATGGGTTCCGGCATAAAGCGCAAACGCCTTTCCCATGCCCTCCGGCCGGGCGTAAGGAAATCGCAGGATCGCCAGGATCATGGCAAAGCGGCCGAAAGTCATCATCGAAATCAACGCCGGCACAAGCAGGGAATCCGGCAGATCATGCAGCAAGGCCCATTTCCACAGCAGCAGCAAAATGATGGCGATCACGCCGAACGAACCGACCCGGCTGTCCTTCATGATCTCCAGCATCCGTTCCCGGGACCGGCCGGAGAACAGGCCGTCCGCTGAATCCATCAGCCCATCGCAGTGCAGGCCGCCGGTAATAAACACGCTCAGTGTCACCAGCAGCGTGCTGCGAACCGTTCCCGGCAGCCAACCTCCGGTCAAAACAGCGACCCCGGCCAGAATCGAGCCGGCCAGCAGCCCGACCAGCGGGAAAAATTTGACGCTGCGGCCGAATAGTCCATCATCATAGTCCGGATCGCGAAACAGCCGAATCCGGGTCAAAAACTGCAAGGCGGTAACAAATTCACGGGTCATTGCGCACACCCTTCTCCGGTTTACATTCCCCAGAATCGCTGAAACCCATTGGTCCCCAATACGGTGACCGCGACGGCGAACAGCAGCGTCACCATATACACCATCGAGGCCGTCTTGGGAATATGCGCCGCGGTGAGCGGCTCGATTGGATCACCCATAGTGGCGCGGTGCGAAGCGATCCCGCCGTAATAGTTCAAGCCGCCGAGCTGCACATGCAACGCTCCGGCCACGCCCGCTTCACTGAGACCGCTGTTGGGGCTCGGGTGCTTGACGGCGTCGCGCCGGATGGCCTTGGCGGCGCCCGGCGCGTCCAGCCGGAGCAACCAGGCGGAAAAGACAATCAGGAAAGCGGTGATCCGGGCCGGGATAAAGTTAAACACATCGTCCGTGCGAGCGGCAACCATCCCGAAATCCCGGTATCGTTCGTTTCGGTAGCCGAGCATCGAATCCATGGTGTTGACCGCCCGATATAGGAAGGCCAGCGGCACTCCGCCCAACCAGGCGAAAAACAACGGTGAAATGATTCCGTCCACAATGTTTTCGGCCATGGTTTCCACCGTTGCCCGGGTGATTTCATGCTCGTCGAGATCCTGCGTATCGCGGCCGACAATCTGCCCCACCAGGCGGCGGGCTTCCGGCAGGTCTCCAGCAAGCAGCTGGTCCTGGATCTCCCGGCCGGCCCCGGTCAGGCTACGGGGAGAGATCGTAAACGACAGCAGCAGCGCCTCGAGGAAAACGACCGCCACCGGTGGCAGCAATTGCCGGGCCATCGCCAGCGCTTCGGATACCGTCCCATAGGTAATGGCCAGCACCAACAGCACCAGTAGGGCGCCTTTGATGTTCTTCCAGCCGGGCGTATCTTCCACCGCCAGCAAGCGGCGCTCGAACCAGGCGATCATGCGGCCGATCAGAGCCACCGGATGCAGATTGGAGCGGGGATCTCCCACCACCAGGTCAAACAGCAACGCCAATGGGTATACCCAAGTCACGTTGTTCACGGCTCCAGCCCCATAACCCGGCGGACATAAGCCATGTCGAGATTGGCGCGGACCAGGTCCGCCAGACGGTTATACGCTTCTTCCTTGCGCTGCCGATACGGGACTGCTGTGGCCGACGCGGCGGGCAGGCCCTTGCGTTGGCGCAGCGCATCGAGTAGAGTTCGTCGATAGTCGTCATTGTCAAAAACACCATGGATATAAGTTCCCATGACCAGCCCGTCGGCGCTGACGCAGCCATCGTCGAATTCGACCGCCTCGCCCGACCGCTGGCGGATCGTAAAGGCCGGCGTCACGGGACCGATAAATTCCGTACGCCCCATGTGGATCTCATAGCCGGTCAACGGCTCCGTCGACGCCTGCACGCCCAGCAACTTGCCGGCTCCGCCGCCGGCCACCACCTGGTGGGTGACCTTGTCGGCGGCGAACGTTGTAACCGCCGGAATCAGGTCCAATCCGTCCAGTTC
>CAZRQI010000205.1:0-3494 GCA_964602025.1 uncultured Veillonellaceae bacterium | reverse complement strand
GACCAAGTCGGGCTCGCAAGAGCCAAGCAGGGTGGTACCGCGGGTTGACCCCTCGTCCCTACAGTAGTAGTGGCGAGGGTTTTTTTATTTATCGGCAACAAGGGAGGATTCAACGATGGAAAACAACAAACCGGTCGAAATGACACAAGTGAAGTCACAGGGAGGAAAATTCCGTTGGGTGGCGGTGTCGGCGCTGCTGCTGGCCATCGGTGCGATAATGCGGCTTGTCAGCCCCAGCTTTGCCGGGGTCAGCATCAACTGGATCATCACCATGTATTGCATCACCATTCTCGTGATTCATCCCAGCGTTCCCAAGGCGGTGGCGATCGGGCTGGTGGCGGGAGCCATCAACACGATCACTTCTAAATCGCCCATGCCGCATTTGAATATGGTGTCGGAGCCGATCGGCGCCCTGACCTGCGTGCTGCTGATGGGACTGCCGTTCGCGCTGAAAGTCGGCGGCGTCAGCCTGCGCCCGGGAGTCATCACCTTTATCACCACGTTCGCCAGCGGGTTTACCTTCATCACTTCCTTTAAATTGCTTATGAACATTCCGCTGCAGATTTATCTGTACGGCATGCTGCCTGTCGTAGTGTTCACGGCGGTGGCGAACACGATCATCGCCCAGGTGCTGTACTATCCGGCCCGCAAATTGCTCGGCCAGGAGGAACAGTCCTGATGGAGGCGGTCCGGTTCGAAGACTTTTCCTATCAGTATCCCAAAACCGGCCAGGGCCTGGACCGGGTCACGCTGTCGGTCCCCAAAGGATCGTTCACGGTCGTGACCGGAACCAACGGCAGCGGTAAGACGACGCTGTGCCTGGCGATGACCGGATTGGTGCCGCATTTCTTCGGCGGGGCCATGTCCGGCCGGGTGCTGGTGGAAGGCCACAACACGGCGGACCGCGCGGTAGCGGATACGGCGGCGAATGTGGGCCTGGTCATGGAGGATTATGAAAGCCAGCTGGTGGCGCTGACCGTCTTTGATGAAGTGGCGTTCGCGCTGGAAAACGCGGCGGTGCCGGCGCACCTGATCCGCGAACGGGTACTGGCTGCTTTGGAATCGGTGGGCCTGGCCGGACTGGAGGAGCGGGAGCTGTCGGCCTTGTCCGGCGGACAGAAGCAACGGCTGGCGGTGGCCTCCGTACTGGTCTCCCGGCCGGCGATCCTGGTGCTGGACGAGCCGACTTCGGCGCTCGACCCGGAAGGGGCCGCCGATTTGTATGAACTGATCGCCCGGCTGAACCGGGAACAAGGGATTACCGTGGTCGTATCGGAGCACGATCTGGCGCGGGCCTTGCCGCATGCGGACTCCGCGGTCGTGATGGCCGCCGGTCGGGTCGCGCTGGCCGGTCCGCTGAATGAAGTATTGGCGCGGATGTTGTCCGAGCAGATTTATGAGGCGGCTGTTCCGTCACTGCGGCGGTTGAAGGCGACGCTCGAAACGGAGCAACGACAATTCTCGGCCTGGATGACGGCCGGGGAAGCGGCGGCGGAAATCAACGCCTGCCTGAAATCGGCGAGGAGGCTGTCCCTGAGTGCTTGAAATCACGGAAGTGTCTTTTTCTTATCCCGGCCAGGCGCCGGCATTGAATAACGTGTCCCTGACGATCGCCGCCGGCGATTTCATCGGGCTGGCCGGTCGCAACGGCAGCGGCAAGACGACCTTGACCCGCCTGATGGTGGGGTTGGCGAAACCTTCCGGCGGTCAGGTGATCCTGGATGGAAAAACCACGCGGGAATGCGGGCCCAAAGTCATGGCGCGATCGATCGGCTATGTGTTTCAGAATCCGGACCGGCAGATTTTCCGGGATACGGTGGCGACCGAAGTGTCCTATGGACCGGAACAGATGGAGTGGGGCGAGGAAGAACGCCGGCAGGCCGTAGCCGAAGCGCTGGCGATGACCGGACTGACGGAAGTCGCCGAAGCCTATCCCCGGGGGCTGCCCCGCAGCGTCCGGCAAAGGATCGCGATCGCCTCGGCGCTGGCGCTCCGGCCGCGGCTGCTGATCCTGGATGAACCGACCAGCGGGCAGGACGCCGAGGAAAAAAACCAGCTGATGCAATTGCTGGGCACGCTGAACCAACAGGGAATCGGCGTGATTCTGGTGACGCACGACATGGAACTGCTGCTGGAGCACACCCGCCGCACCGTGGTGCTGCATCGCGGACAAAAGGTATATGACGGCCCGACCGGCGCCTTGTTCGCCGATCCGGCGCGCGATGTGACCGTCTGGGGCCTGCGGGTTCCCGACGCGGCGGCGATTGCCGCAAAAATTACTTCGTTAAACGAACCGGTTCGGTCGATGGCGGAACTGGCCGGCCGGCTGAAGGAAAATCTGGAGGAAAAGACCGATGAAAAGCCTGGCGCCCCTTTGTAATCTCCTGTTGATGATCATGGTTTCCATCTGGACGGTACTGCTCTGGGATCCGGTCCTGCTCGCAATCCTGCTGGCGCTGGAACTCGGACTGCTGGCGGTTGCCGGGCAGCTTGGCAAGCTGGCCAAGGCGCTGTTCGGCCTGTTCATGGTGGCGATGTTCTTTGCCGCGATCCAGTTGCCGTTTGACGTCGCAGTCGCGACGGCGGTGGCCAGCGGCCTGAAAATGATGGTGATGACCGTGGCGGTGCTGCTGATGCTCGCTACCACCCGCCTGCCCAGCCTGACCGCCGCGCTGGTCCGCCAGGTCCGGATTCCCTACGAATATGCGTTCATGTTTACCTCCGCCCTGCGGTTCATGCCCGACTTTATCGCGGAAAGCCATGCGGTCCGGGAGGCCCAGGTCTGCCGCGGCTATGTGCACAGCAAAAATCCGCTGAAACGAATCGTGGCCTATGCGGCGTTGGTGGAACCGATGGTGCTGCGGGCGATCACGCGCTCCGACACCATGGCGATGAGTCTGGAACTGCGCGGCTTTGGCAGCGTCAACCGGACCTTTTCCCAGCAGATCGCCTTTCAGTCCCGGGATTATCTGATGGTGGGATTTCTTGTCCTGGTAACGGCCGCGGTGATTGTTTGCCGCTGAAAATAAAAAGGGGGAGAGTATTATGTCAAAGACACGCAAAATACTGCTGAGTGAAAACGAGATGCCGACCGCTTGGTACAATATTCAGGCGGATTTGCCGGAACCACTGGATCCTCCCTTGCATCCCGCCACGCTGAAACCGGTTTGCGCCGAAGATCTGGCGCCGATTTTCCCGATGTCCCTGATTGCCCAGGAAATGAGTCGGGAACGCTGGATCGAGATTCCCGAGGAAGTCCGCGACAAATATACGCTCTGGCGGCCATCGCCGCTGATCCGGGCCTATGAGCTGGAAAAGGCCCTCGATACGCCGGCCAAGATTTATTTTAAGTATGAAGGCTCCAGCCCGGTCGGCAGTCACAAGCTCAACACCGCCCTGGCCCAGGCCTACTATAACAAACAGGCCGGCATCAAGCGCCTGGCGACCGAAACCGGCGCCGGCCAGTGGGGCTGCGCCCTGAGCATGGCCTGCAA
>CAZRQI010000204.1:0-3506 GCA_964602025.1 uncultured Veillonellaceae bacterium | reverse complement strand
ACCGGCATTGATCTGTCCGACGAAATGGTTCGGCTGGCGGCGGCAAATGTTCCGACGGGAATTTTCCTATGCCGGGATATTCGGCAGGCCGAATTCCCCGGTCGCCATTTTGACGCCGTTATCTTGTCGTTTTCCATTGTTCATCTGAGCGATGCGGAAGCGCAGGCGCTTCTGCGGAAAGCGGTTTCCTGGCTGAAAGACAGGGGCGTTCTCTATCTTAGTTTTATGGCGGGAAAAAAAGCTGGTTTTGAGCAAACCAGCTTTTCGCAAGACCCGATATACTTCAATTACTTCGACCGGGACGAGGTGGAGCGGTTTCTGTCCAGGCAGGGCGTGACCGTGTTTCATTCCGCCGAACAGGGGTATTTGGAAACGGACGGAACCCTCACCAACGACATTTTCCTGTTCGGGAAACGATTATAGCTTCAGCAATTCCGCTGCGTTCTCGCCCAGCACTTGCCGCAGCACTCCGGCGTCATCCGTCAGTTGTTCCAGAAACATTCTGGCGGCCAGGGGCGAGGAATAGGGCGCGTCGGAGCTGAACAGGCATCGGCGGGGGAATTCTTTGATGGCATAAGCGGGCGCCATGGTTGTGAAGGTGGCCGACAAATCCAGATAGATATTGGGGATTTCGCGAATTCCCTGCAAGGTGGCCAGCCAATGGACCCCGCCCAAGTGGCCAATGATGGTCGGCACCGCGGGGTAGCGCCTGGTCAGGTCCAACAGCTCCTTGATGTCGGCGAAATTCAATGGAAAAAAGGCGTGCACCCATAGCGGCAATCCACCGAGTTCCTGCGAAGCCCGAAACAGTCCATCCAGTTGCGGGACTTGCCCGGATTGGGGCGCGAGCTCGCCAATCCCGCGGAAGTCGTTGGCCAGAATATATTGCTCGATCCAGGCCAGGTTTTCCTGGAGGGACAAACCGAAAGGAATGGAACCAAAGCCGATGGTTCTTGTCGGGGCGGATTTCATCACCGTGACAAGCTGTTCGATCGCCCGAAGTCTTTCGGTGCGGGGATTTTTTGTTCCATTCAATATCTCGTAGAGCGTATTCATTTCTTTTGCCAATTCGGTCAGGTTCGTTGCCAGCTCGGGATGGATGGTGGAGGTGAACAGCACGGTCAGGTCGACGTTGGCTTGATCCATCCACTGGATTTGTTTTTCCGGGGGCAGCATGACATGTGCGTGACTGTCGATGATCATATTATCGCCTCGGTTCTTTCTTTTGGTTTTCGGCGGCGGCTCGCTCAAATTCTTTCATTTTTGCTTCCAGTTGCGATTGAATTTGCCGCAATAGTTGGATCTGTGTTTTTACTTGTTCGCATTTTTGGGTATAGAGCGCGTAGGCCTCTTGGCAGATGGGATGATGGTTTGTCGGGGAAACGGGGCAGCCGATGATTCTGCCGATCGCTTCGGTAGTGAGCCCGAGACCGAGATACAGTTGAATGGTTTTCACGGTGGCGATGGCCTCGTTGTCGTAATTCCGGTAACCATTCGGCAATCGTTCCGAGTGGAGCAGGCCCTTCGATTCATAGTGCCGTATGGAGCGAATGCTGGCGCCGGTCTGGTCCGACAGCTCTTTGATGTACATGGGTCGTATCCCTCCCGCTGCTGATGATTCCATTATAAAGGTTGACACTTATGTCAGAGTCAAGCAAAAAAAAGAGGCTTCCAACCTTATTCGCGGTGGGAAGCCTCTAACCCTATTTCTTGATCGGAAAATAGATTTCTGTCACAGTATCATCCGGCGACTTGGTGACCGCCGGATCGGTCACATAGATCTCGTAGGGCGGGGCGGCGATCTGGTAGCCGTTTTCCTCCATCCACTGCACGATCCGGGTGTAGGTGGACGGCAGTTCGGAGTAGGCGCCGCGGTGCACTCCTTTGGCGCACAGTCCGCCGGCGAGTTCGCGCGTCCGGCTGTTCTTTTCGGCGATGGGAATCGCGATTTCCGTATCGTTGCTGGCGGGATTGAATTCCTTGTCGTGATAGATCGCGATCGGCGCGCCGAGGCAGGTGAGCTTTTCCCGGGCGATGGTCTCAAATAGCTGCCCGAAGTATTTGCAGTATTCGTCGATGCTCATCTTTTGCCGGGTGTACAGGATGTTTCTGGGCGCCGTTTCGACGAGCTCCACGGCGATATTATCCAAGTAGGCCATGATATCAATTCCTTTCTCCAATTTTGAAATATCGTCCGCTAATTGCTGGAGAACCGACTGCTGGTTCGCCAGTTGCGTTTGCAGTTGTTGCTGTTTCTGCCGGATCAGTCGGGGCAGTTTGTCGCCGCAGGGATCGCGCAGGATCAGTTCGATCTCCTCCAGCGAACAACCGTACCTTTTCAGTTTGGTGATCAGCAGAATGGTTTTGAGTTGTTGGACATCATAGTACCGATACCCGTTGTGCCCGTTGACGATGGATGGCTTCAGCAGGCCGATTTCATCATAGTAGCGCAGGGTTTTGGTGGTGACGTTGCAGATTTTGGAGAACTCGCCTATAGGCAGCATGGGATTTCCTCCGGACAATATTTATTTCCACAACCTAGGTTAAGGTAAGTATACAGCTTCCCGTAAGGGCAAGGTCAATAGGGTCAGTAAAAAAAATAGCCGATCATAAATTTGACCGGTCCGGGCTCGGGGAGGAAGGAGCTGGTGGGGAAAAAGCGGGAGCGGGGGCAGGAATTCCGCCTGATTTCTGCGAATACAGAAAACTTGGAGGTGCATCTCGATGAACCAGATGGCGGCAATCGTCAAAAAATCGCCCAACCTGGCCGAACTGTCCAGCGTGGCGATTCCGGAATGCGGACCGGGCCAGGTATTGATCCGCGTGAAAGCGGCGGCTCTTTGCGGTACGGATATTCACATCTTTGAATGGAATCCCTGGGCCCAGAACGCCGGCATTGTTTTGCCGACGATTATGGGACATGAATGTTGCGGTGATATCGTGACGGTCGGCGCCGGTGTCGCCGGACTCCGGCCGGGGCAGAAGGTCGCCTGCGAAACGCATATTCCCTGCGGCGCCTGCTACCAATGCCTGAACGGGGAGCAACATATCTGCGCGAATCTGAAGTTGTTCGGCATTCACATGAACGGCTGTTTCGCCGAATATGCGGTGATTCCCGCCGTTTGCGCCCACCCGATCCCCGACGATATTCCCTATGAGGCCGGGGCGGTGATGGAGCCGCTGGGAACGGCGGTCCGGGCGGCCCATGAAATGCAGGTGGCCGGAAGCAACGTGGCGGTGT
Organism: uncultured Veillonellaceae bacterium; assembly: GCA_964602025.1. Taxonomy (GTDB): domain Bacteria; phylum Bacillota; class Negativicutes; order UBA1444; family UBA1444; genus UBA1444. The sequence goes on along the minus strand of CAZRQI010000204.1, from coordinate 265 downwards.
TGGGCTGCGGACCGATCGGCTTGTTCGCGGTTGCAGCGGCGGCGTGCATGGGGGCGGCGAAGATTTTCGCCACGGATATCAGCCCGGCTCGCCGGGAAATCGCCAAGGCTATGGGAGCGACGGCAGTGCTGGATCCTTTGGCGCAGGACGTGGCCCAAATCGTTCGCCAGGAAACAAAGGGCTGCGGGGTCGATGTGGTGATTGAAGCCTCGGGCAGCGTTGATGCCCTGAAAGGATCGTTCCAGTTTCTGCGCAAAGGCGGCCG
>CAZRQI010000203.1:0-3516 GCA_964602025.1 uncultured Veillonellaceae bacterium | reverse complement strand
GATTTCCTTCACGACGCTCTGGTATTGGGCGCCGTGGGCAATGATGATATCAAATCCCTGTGTCGCATACTGACGGATGGCGGCGCCGGCATCCACCGGTTTGCCCATCCGCTCGCTCACGGCCAGCTCCATCCCGTCTTTGGACTGGGCCTGCATCTTTTTCAGGGCGTCGTACATCGATTGGCCCCAGGCCATATCATCGACAGTGCTGGGAAGAACGAGCGCGATTTTGAGTTTCTGGGTTTTGGGGGCATCCGCTTTCGGGGCGGCCGGTTTCTTGTCTCCGCCGCAGCCGGCTACCAGCAGGGAAAGCGACAGTACCAGGGCCAGAATCATCGCAAGCAGTTTTCGGGTGTTGTTCATTTGTCTTCCTCCTTATTTTTTGAATCTGTATTATCTATGATCCATTGCATTTCGTTTCACTTCCCGAACGAAACACAAGACAGACCCAAATCATGTTGTTCTCCGCAGGAAGTCATCATTATCCCCGCACGCCGCGTTCGTAGGGCCGGCCCAGCGCCGCTGGCGGCCAGACCCGGCCGAAGGAAATCATCAGCGCCGCGATAGTGACCACATACGGCAGCATTACCGCGATTTCATAAGGGAAATTGATTCCGAGAACCTGCACCCAAAGCTGGAATGAATCCGCCATGCTGAACAGCAGCGATCCGGCCAGAATCCCCCAAGGGCTCCAACGGCCGAAGTACACCAGCGCGATGGCGATAAAGCCACGGCCGGCCGTGATGTTGTCCGCGAACATATGCGTATTGGCCACCGTCAGGGTCGCCCCCGCCAGACCCGCCAGAATGCCGCCGATCACCAGGCATTGGTAGCGCATTTTGGTCACGCTGACTCCCAACGTATCCACAGCCTGCGGCGTCATTCCCACCGCCCGGACGCTCAGTCCCCAGGTAGTGCGAAACAGCACGAACCAGGAAAACGGCACAAGGAGAAACGCGAAATACACGATCACATTATGATCGAACAGCATTGGCCCCAACACCGGGATATCGCCGAGCACCGGGATCTTCCACGCCTTCAGGCCCTGTATCGTCTGGATTCCGCCGACATAAAGGCGGAAAAACAAGCCAGACAGGCCCCAGCCCAGCATGGACAGACCGATGCCGCTGATTCCCTGCTCCGCCTGCAGCGTTACACTGACAAACGCCATCAGCAGTCCCATCAGCGCGCCGGTCACGACCGCCGCCAAAATTCCCGCTACCGGCGAATGTGTGATGAATGTCGCATAAAAGCCACTGAACGCACCCATCAGCATGATGCCTTCCAACCCCAGATTATATACGCCGGACCGCTGCGTCAGCATTTCCCCGAGCGCGGCCAGCAAATAGGGAATGGCCAGCCGAATCCCAGTCGCGATGACGCCGATGAGGATGCCCTGCTCCAGAAAATCCGTCATGTTACGCCACCTCCCCGGAACGGCGGCGACGCCAGGTTCTGAACTGTTCGAGCAGCTCCGGCCGACGGATGAAGATGTCGCTGCCCACCACAAACAAAATAATGAAACCCTGGATTACCATCACGATGGCTGCCGGAATGCTGACGGCCCGCTGCATCATATCGGCCCCCAAAATCAGCGCTCCGAACAAAATCGACGCCGGAATGACACCGATCGGATGTAATCGTCCGAACAAGGCCGCGACGATGGCGCTGAATCCGTATCCCGCCGAAATATCCTCGAGCGCCCGATGATGGACCCCCAGCACTTCCACGGTCCCGGCCAGTCCGGCCAGCGCACCGGCCAAAAACATCGACAGCACCATGTAGAACGGCACATTGATTCCCGCATACTTCGCGGCTTCCGGTCCGGCCCCCACGGCCCGCAGCCGGTATCCCATCGTTGTTTTCATCAGCAGGACATATACGGCCACGGCCAACACCAGTGCCAAAATAAAGCCGGTGTTGAGCCGGGTTCCCGGAATCAGGCGGCTCAGCCACACCGCGCTGGGCACCAGCGCCGTCTGGGGCACTCCCGTTCCGTAAGCAACCTCCTGCGGATCGATCAAAATCCCCCGAATCAACAGCAGATATAGCTGCGCGGCAATCTGGTTCAACATCACGGTGCTGAGAATTTCATTGACGTTCAGCCGCGCTTTCAAAAAGCCGGCGATCCCGCCCCAGATTCCGCCGGCCGCAGCGCCAGAAAGCAGAACCAGCGGAAACAGCACCAAGGAAGGCAGTGATTCACATTTCAGGGCAACCCCGGCGGCAGCGATCGCGCCGATCAGGATCTGACCTTCCCCGCCAATATTCAATACCCCGCTGCGAAAGGAAATGATGATTCCCAGCCCGGTCAACAATAGCGGCGTCGTCCGCACCAAGGTTTCCGTCAGGCCGAAACTGCTGGAAAAAGGCCCGGTCAGCATAACTTTGTACGCCTGTACCGGATCCGATTTCGCCAACAGAATAAAAATCGCTCCAATCAGCAGCGCGCCAATCAACGCCGCCAACGACACCATGATGGTCCTTCCCTTCACCCGATGCAGCCTCCCACATGTCAGAATCCATGTTGCGACGCAAAGAAACGAAAAGGCGTTCCGCCGATTCCAGGCAAGCCTCTCCGGTAAAAAACGCCCTGCGGCGATCCTCCCGCAGAGCGTCCTCGCTCCAAAAGACAACTGTACTCAATTCCGCTCTATATCATACCGTATTTTGCTTCAGGCGTCCAGTATCACCTGTGCGTTGTATCAAAAATCAGCGGTCATCTTGTCAGAATCTGCGCCAAAGTTTCTCCGCCAGTTCCCGGGCCCGGCCGAAGATCTCCCGCTCGTCCGCCAACCGGATTCGGCGGTCTTTCATGACAACTTTTCCGTTGATCACCGTGGTCGCCACCGAGCGGCCGGTCAGACCAAACAACACATGCCCGTTCAGATTGTTGGCGGTCAGCGGCGTCGGTGGATCATAGTCCACCACGATGATATCCGCCAACGCCCCGGGAACAAGCTTCCCGATCCGCTCGCCAAAGCAGGCCGTGGCAAATTCAGCATTCTGTTCGAACAGCATCGCATGGGGTTCCGCCCATGCGACCGACGGGCTATGCTGCTGGTGCTTGTGCAACAGATTCGCCACTTTCAGCGACTCCAGCATATCGCAGGTATAGCCGTCCGTTCCCAGTCCCACCCGAACATCCTGCCGCATCATTTCCAGCACCGGAGCGCAGCCAACGGCATTGCCCATGTTCGATTCCGGATTATGCACGACAAACGGTTTTTTATCACGAAGAATCCCGATCTCCCGCTCATCCACATGGACGCAATGCGCCGTGATCGTCGCCGGGTTGAGCAGCCCGAAGGCCTGCAGCCGCTCCACGACCCGTTTGCCGAACCGGCTTTGGCAGTCCGCAACGTCGGAAAGAGCCTCCGCCGTGTGAATATGGCAGCCGACTCCCATCGCAGCGGCCGTATCCGCGCAACGGCGCAGCAAGTCGTCGTTCAGGGTAAACGAAGCGTGCAGGCCGAACAATGCCTGTCGCATGACGTCGTTGTTGCGCCGGCACTG
>CAZRQI010000202.1:2898-3529 GCA_964602025.1 uncultured Veillonellaceae bacterium | reverse complement strand
CAAAAAACAGCGTCGGAGACATCATCGGCAGCGTAATATCCTTAAACTGCCGAAATGGACCGGCGCCGTCAATGCGGGCGCTTTCATACAACTGTTCCGGAATGGCCTGCAGCCCGGACAACAGCACGATGGTATTGAACCCTAAAGAACGCCACACCGATACCACGCAGACGGAAAACAGCGCCCACTTGGGATCGGACAGCCAATTAACCTGGGAAAGGCCCAGTTTCGAAAGGAAGAAAGTCAGCACACCAGCGCTCGGATTGAACAGCAGCATCCAGATCATGGAGGCGCTGGCCACCGCAATCACCAATGGAGAGGCGAAAATGGTCCGGAAAATCCCAATCCCCTTTAAACGCCAGTTGGCAATGTAGGCAAGGCCCATGCCGATGATGATGCCGGGAACCACCGTATAAAGCGTAAACAGAAATGTTAGCCAGAGGTTGTGGCCAAAATTGCCGGTCGTAAAAATCTCCACATATTGCTGAAAGCCGACATAAAATTTTTCGACGCCGACGATGTTGGTTTCATGTAAACTAAGCCGAACCGATTTCACCAACGGATAAAACACGAACAGCGTGAAAATGACCAGCGAGGGCCCAAGATACAATGCCGCCCGCCCGATGTTCCG
>CAZRQI010000202.1:0-2888 GCA_964602025.1 uncultured Veillonellaceae bacterium | reverse complement strand
ACCTCCGTCTTTCAGTATACCGCTTTGTACAGAACAATCAGGTTAATTTCAGGTTAGGCTAGTGTTAATGCAGCTGTTTAACCTCTTCACGTGCATATTTTTCGCTGTCGCTCAGGAAATTCCTGCCACCCATGTTGTTTTTTCACAGAAACTACTGGTTAGTATGTCGAAAATTGTATTTTGCTGCCATCGGAATAATGCTATAATTAAATAACAGATAATTCCGATTTGTTTTCGAGGAGGCGCTGACTATGGCAAAACTGCAAAAGGTCCTGGTTTCGTATGATGGTTCTCCTCACAGCAAAGAAGCTCTTCATTGGGCCGTATACTTTAGTCGTCATTCCGGTGCTGCAGTGACGGCGGTCAAGGTCTTTGAGCCGGTTCTGACTCATCCGCTGCAGAAAACGGACTCGGTTTCATCCGAAACCGTTGCCGAGTATGCGCAGCTTCACAATCACGACATGCAGTTGCTGGCGGATGCCAAAACCTTTGGCCGCAAGCACGGCGTCGAGATCACTGCGGAGCTTCTCACAGGAAAAGTCGCAGAAAGCATATTGGAGTATGTTAGTAACAACGCGATCGATCTGATTATTACAGGAAACCGTGGCCATGGGACCTTGAAGCAACTATTGGTCGGCAGTGTGACACGGCATCTCGTTAGCATGTCGCGGGTACCGGTTCTGGTCGTGAAAAATTGTCCGGTCGTCGAGTTTACAGGCGGATCATTGATCATGGCCACAATGCGAAAAATCCTTGTTGCCTACGATGGCTCACCGCACAGTAAAGAATCTCTGACTTGGGCCATTGAAATGGCGCGTCCGGTGCAAGCGCAAATCACAGTCCTAAAAGTTCGTGAACCGTCTGAAATGAGCCTGCTTTACGCAATGGCCGAGTCCGGATCCGCAGCAAAAATGATGGCCCGCATGCAAGAAATGGAAGATGCCATTTCCAAGATGATGGCGGAAGCAAAAGAAGAAGGTCAAAGACACGGAATCGAAATCGCAACGCAGGTTCTGGAGGGCAATGCGGCGCAGGTTTTGATGGAATACTCCCAGAAGCACGGTTTCGATCTGATTGTCGCCGGCGCCCGGGGCCATGGCATCATTGACCGTCTGCCGATCGGCACGGTTGCCCACAACCTCATCAACGTCTCAACGGTTCCAGTGCTCGTCGTAAAAATTTGATTGATATCCGCTCCGAATCGCATGACGAAGGGGAGAAGACGCTAACTCACGGGTTAGGATCTTCTCCCCTTCGTTTCATACCCACAGCAACGACTATCGGGCTGCTTCGTAAGACTTCCGCAGCAGGGTCAACGGATGAACGGCGGGAAATCCGGTTGCCTGGGCGATCTGCATGCGGCAGCCGCTGCAGTCGGAAACGATGGCATCCGGCGCATACTCCCGGAAGCGTTGGAAAACCGGCTCACCAATGGTCATGGCGATATCGTGCGTAGCAATCTGGAACCCGTAAGTGCCGGACTGGCCGCAGCAACCGGCGTCCGCGTCCTCGACTTCGATCCCCGGGATCATCCGCAGCAGTTCCAGGCTGGGGCGACCGATGCCCTGCGCTCGCAAATGACACGGGGCATGATACATATAGCGGCCGGATAGCTTCCCAAAACGGGTATTCAGTTTTCCCCGGTCGTACAAACCGGTCAAAAACTCCGATGCGTCATAGGTGTGTTCGGCCAGTTGTTCCATGTGTTCGAGTTCCATCAGTTCCTGATATTCCATTTTCAGCATCAGTCCGCAGCTGGTGCAACAGGTTAGCACTGGAATCCCCTGATCGAGCCAGGGTTTCAGGGCTGCGATGTTGGTCCGACCTTTGACCATGGCTTCGTCCAGATACCCTTTGCCGACCAGCGGCGACCCGCAACAATCCAACCCTTCCGGGACGATGACCTCATAGCCGTTGTGTTGCAGAACGGCCACCAGATCGAGACCAATGTCCGGTTCGTAATAGTTGATGTAGCAACCGGAGAAGAATACCACTTTGTTGGGACTGCTCTGTTGCTTCAACGCCCGGAACTGCTGCACGAAAGTCCGGTTGGCGTAAGCAGGCAGGTTCATGGTATCGGTAATGCCGATCTGCTTCAAAATCCATTTGGTGATTGGATTCGCCATGCCAAAATTGGACAGCGGTGCGATTGGGCTGGCCAATTTGGATAGTTGGTCGGAATGGGACAGTAGCCAGTCCAATGGCGAGTGACGCTTGGTTTTGTAGAGTTTGGCCTTGGCCAGCATGTTCAGGGTGGACACCGGCACGCTGGACGGGCAGGAAATATCGCAATTCTTGCAGTTGGAGCAATACTCCAGAGAAACTTCCGTATTCGTATCTGTTCCCCGGAACCTTTCCAGCGCCGGCCCCATCATCTTGGGTCCCGCATACTTGCGGGTTGCGGCGGATACCGGACAGTAGGCGACGCAGGAAGTACAGGCGATGCAACTATCCGGGTCATTGTGAGTCTTTTTCATCTCGGTTTTCCTCCTATGCCTCGAGTCCCGCCTGGTAGGCAGTCGCCAGCGCGACGCCGTTCCCCGACTTTTCTGCGCAATAATCATAACCGGCTAACATTTTTCCGGCGATGAACACATTGTCCAATAACACATTGCCTGCTTCGTCCACCGGCCGTAATCGTCCATCGGTCCGGATGCCGAATCGAGCGAATGGCTGAGCGCCGGCAAAAAACAGATGGCGTTGACTCCATTCGGCTTGTTCTGTCGGCGCCGGAACCGGCAACCCGAAGACCGTCTCCCGTACCCGGCCGTCTTCAGCTTCCAGACCGCCGCCAAAGAAGCCACCCGTAGCCAAAATGACCGACTGTGCCCGATAGCTTCGTTCCCGGTCGAGATTTCGCGTCACAATCTCCGTGCAATGTCCGCCTT
>CAZRQI010000201.1:0-3556 GCA_964602025.1 uncultured Veillonellaceae bacterium | reverse complement strand
CTTCGGTGAGCAAACTCAAATTACAGGACAAAAGCACAAAGTTCTTGACAGACTCGAAAGGGGCTGAATCTATATGGGAAGTACAGGCTTAAACAATAGTTTCCAAGAGGACAAAGGGTTAACAAAAACATTTATTTTAAGCCTTTCACTGTTGTTGGGTCTGGTTTTGTTAGGCTATTTTATTTTCCAAGGACTAAAAACATTTAGCGACAAAGACCGCGTAGTAACCGTAAATGGCTTGGCTGAAATGGATATGAAGGCAACTTCCGCTTCGATTGCCTTATATTATTCGGTTTCGGGCGATGATTTCCAGAATATATTTCAGCAAACGGAAAATAAAAAAAGCGCCATTATTGATTATTTAACAAAAATCGGATACAACAAAAGTGACATTACGATAGGCAATGTAGATGCAACCGACCGACAAAAATATTACGAAACCCGCATCCAAAACGGAGAACAAGTTCAAGCAAAAATAGACCGCTATACTGTTGGACAAAGCCTAACCGTCAAATCGAAAGACGTAGAAACCATCGAAAATAGAGCGGCGCAAATAAAACTTGATCTGGTTACAAAAGATTTAACAGCTCAAATAACGACTGTCTATTCTTATCCTGAATTAAATTCGATAAAGCCGCAATTAATCGCTGAAAGCACCAAAAACGCGCGCATCGCGGGTCAGCAATTTGCAGACGATTCACAAGCAAAATTAGGCAAAATAAAAACTGCTTCACAAGGACAAATTTCTCTTTCCGAAAAATATCTCTATAGTGAAGGCGGCGGAAAACAAAAAGTTCAAAAAGCCCGAGTCGTAAGCGAGATTGTTTTTTTCTTAGAATGACAACTGACTAGCCCCGATAACAAAACGATGAAAAGATACAATGGGATGGTTCTTTTGCATGATCGTTAGCAGAATAATGTGGATTTACACGGTAACGGGTCGCACCACCATTCCAATCCACACATGATGAAAGCCCGCGAAATTCTCGCGGGCTTTTTGCAATGCATGGGAAGGGTTGGCTTATAAGTTTTTACTTAGATAAACCATATCTACCAACTGAACACCATCTTCAAACATTGGCTGATCGTAGTTGTCTGTGAAAAAGTCCTTAATCCTATGCGAGAGTCGAAAACCATTTTTCTGGTAAAACTCTATTATCCAGGAGATGTCACCGGTTCCCACAAGCATTGTTGTATACTTGCCCTTGTAATGCGAAAATATGTGGTTTAAAAGTTTACTTCCATACCCCTTGCCCTGCCATTTTTCATCAGTGGCTATATTTTTCAGTTCACAAACATTCTCGCTTTCCTGCGTAACTACGCAAACACTTTTTAAATTTTCATCATATAATGCAAACATTTCGCCGCGATATAAGTATTTCTCTAGCATTTTTAGCTCTTCATCGGCAAGAAGCAGCAGTTCCAGGAAATTTATTTTGTCACTATCTTCAATTTTAGTTATTTTCATTTTTCTCTCCACAATTTTATTAGCCTTATTATATCACCATTATTTCCATTGACCGGAACCTGGCAATCAGTGCAAGGGAACACTCCATCAACTCGATCCAATAATTCAAGAGGCCCGTGCCGTAACGAACCTGGCGCGGACCTCAAAGTTGATTTCGCATGCGTAATTGCAGACTACTCGCAAACTAGTCGGTAATCGTCAAGCCGATTTCCAGCCTCACGTCACCGAGATACATGATATGCCCTGCATTGTTGTTGGCCATGCTTTCATCGGGACCAGTCATCACAAGACCAAAATTCATGTTGGGATCATCGAGCCAGCCTTGCACCAGATCACGCATTTGCGCAGTATCGAGTATATTTACGAGTTTTCCCGGAACCGAAAACAGGTCGGAAGCGCTGCCGTTCCAAGGCATTGCAAGCGCATAAGTCGGCCGGTTGGCATCCGGCGTGCCGTCATTTTTGACATAGCTCAACTTCGCCCACTTAACAGTCCCTTTCAGGTTATTCAAATTAAAACGAATGAAACTGCGGTAGACATAGTTGATTTGATTATCATCCTGACTGCGGTTTCTGAATCCTACACGGACTGAACCCGGTATATTCGGCTGCGGGCTGGAATCCCAGGCAACCGCAGCCATGCCATCAGCCGCGCGGCGGGAAATTTTTTCGTGGTTACTGATTTGGGCGGTATACCCAGCGGTAACCGAATGTTCCTGCGCCGTGAAGGAAAATATTCCGCTGTCGCCATAGACTTCAGGATGCGCCAGCGACTGTATACGGATCTGGTAAGAACCCAACTCAATTCCTTCGGGACCCGGAAGATTCCAGTGAAATCTTCCGGAATTAATCGACCACTTCTTTTGAATGATGAAAGAATTCGGTCCCGGCTGTTCACCGGCCTTAAAGAGAATTAGCTTAATGTAGCTATCCTTTAGGTTTATGGAATGCTGATGGGTAATGTCAACTGATCCAATTCTGTTAAACGTGTCTCCGGCTTTTGGATAAGTCACGGTTATTTTTTTCGCAGTCAACGCGGCTAGGTGACCTGCTGAGTTGGAAAGCTCGATCTTAACGCCTGGCCAGATTGAGAACGTGCTTGGACTCTCGTCAGCGGATGACTTTGTCAATGTTTCAATTCTAATCTTGTACTCCGCCCCGTCGAGCACTTTTTTGTCATTGGGCGGCAACAGCTTTCCCGTGTTCCATACGAATTCCCGGTCAGCTGCGTTCGGCTGGGCAATGATGCCAATATCTACGCCGTTTCTGGATAGTACGATGCGCAGGGGACCGGCAATGCCGGTAGCATTCCAGGTAATTTTAACGGGCTTCCCAATTGTCCACTTTTCACCGCCAACCGGTGCAGTCAATCGCAAACCCGGGGACATCCCCTCGGTTGCGGCGCTCATTGCCATCGAAGTTGGTAGCATCAGCAACATGACTACTATTATACACTTGAGAACCCGCATCGAAATCCCTCCTCGAATTTACGAATTGCATCAACAGTTTTTCTTTTGCTGTATTACCGAAATTACGAGAAATCTCCAAGTTAACAAAATATTATCATTTTTATCTTAAATTTACCATATCTGCAATCCATTGCTTCGATATGGTTATGATTATTATGCCGCCGTAAATCGGCTTGTGCACAATTAGCTTGGCCCTTATAATTACGCTATCGAGGATTTATGAAATGATAAATCAAAGTTGAAATAGGAAAAAGCAAATTGGGATAGGGAGAAACAAGATGAATTACAATTTCGATGAGATCATTGACCGCAAAAAAACAAACGCGATGAATACGGATGGATTCCGGAACTACATCTTTCACGCCGGCCCGGAGATGAAATTCCCCTTTCCGGATGATGAATTCATCCGGATGTGGGTGGCGGATATGGACTTTGCCACGCCGCCGGAAGTCTGCCAAGCCATCAAAGACCGGGTGGATAAAGGGATTTTCGGATATAGCCAAGTGTTTGACAATGGCTATTACGAGGCATTTTCCGCTTGGTGCCGCAAACAATATGACTGGAACTTCCCCAAAGAACAACTGGTATTCACTCCCGGCATCATTCCCGCCCTATACGAA
>CAZRQI010000200.1:0-3563 GCA_964602025.1 uncultured Veillonellaceae bacterium | reverse complement strand
GGCCCGAACGGCGGACTTTCTGGATCTCGTTGGCCAGCTCGATGGAAAAGCTGTCAATCCGCAGGGAAGGCAGCGACAGACTCACCCGCTGCGGCGCAAACCGAGTCATCAGTTCATCGGCCAGCTCCCGCAGACAGGAATAATCCGCCGAACTGAGCGAAACCAGTGAAATTTCGTCATACCCGGTATGATCCACCAGTTCCTGCGCCAATCGCAACAGCGTTTCAGGTTTTCGCTCCCGCACCGGCCGGTAGATGACTCCTGCCTGGCAAAACCGGCAGCCGCGCGTGCAGCCGCGAAACAGCTCCAGCATGATTCGGTCGTGAATGGTTTCCAGATAGGGAACGATCGGTTGGGTGGGAAACGGCGCCGCATCTAGATCCTTGACGATACGTTTTACAACGGCCGCCGGCGCGTCCGCGGCGACCGGCGTAACCTGCCGGAATGTTCCGTCCGCATTGTATTCCGGCTGATAAAACGCCGGCACGTAGATTCCCGCCAGGGTCGACAGCCGCTGCAGCAGACCAACGCGTCCTCCCGGCCGGCCCGCCAGTTTCCAGGCGGCGATGGTCGCGGCAAGTTCGCCGATGATTTCTTCCCCTTCACCGATGACGAAGCAGTCAAAAAAATCGGCCAACGGTTCCGGATTATAAGCGCAAGGTCCGCCGCCCACGATCAAGGGATCAGTGTCGGCGCGTTCAGTGCTGGTCAGCGGAATACCGCCCAAATCCAGCATCGTCAGGATATTTGAATAAGTCATCTCATATTGCAGGGAAATTCCCACGGCATCGAAATCCCGGAGCGGCGTCTGCGTTTCCAGGCTGGTCAGGGGCGTTCCGGCCGCCCGCATCGCCTGTTCCATATCCGGCCAGGGACAGTAGGCCCGTTCGGCGTACGTGTCCTGCCGGTCGTTCAGAATCCCGTACAGGATCTTCAAGCCCAGATTGGACATCCCTACTTCATAGACATCCGGCAAGGCCAGCGCAAAGCGGACGGCCACCGCCGCCGGATCCTTGCGCACCATGTTCCACTCGCCGCCGGTATAGCGGGCCGGTTTGGCCACGGAAGGCAAAAAAGAATCGATGGAATGCAACAATTTATCCTCCATTTCAAAACATCAGCTTTTGTTGGCGCGACTGGATATTGAGCAAAATACCAATGCTCACCAGATTCGTGGTCAGGGCGCTGACGCCGTAGCTCATGAACGGCAGGGGAATCCCGGTCACCGGCATAATGCCGATCGTCATTCCCACATTGACCAATACATGAAACGCCAGCATCGAAGTAATCCCAGCCGCCAGCAACGTGCCGAACTTGTCGCGGGCATTTTTCGCCGTTTGCACGCCCCGGTACAGCAAAAGGAAATACAACAGCAAAATGGCCACCGATCCCACAAACCCCAGTTCTTCGCCTACTACCGCAAAAATAAAGTCGGTATGGTTTTCCGGCAAAAAGTTCAACTGGCTTTGCGTGCCGTTAAATAGACCTTTGCCAAACAATTGACCCGAACCGATGGCGATTTTGGACTGGATGATATGATAGCCGGCCCCGAGCGGATCGACGTTCGGATCCATAAAAACCAGCAGGCGCGACTTCTGGTAATCTTTCAAGAACAGCCAAAATACCGGCAGACAGGCGGCGCCGAGCCCCATGATCTTCAGCAAAAGCTTGCCGTCGATGCCGGCCACGAATACCATGCCCAGCAATATCGCCAAGAAGACTAGCGAAGTTCCCAAGTCCGGCTGTTTGAGGACCAGCAGGAACGGTACGACCACAAACGCCGCCACCGGCAGCAGATCCCAGACGCTCTTCATCCGTTCCTCCCGCGCATCCAGCAGATGGGCGAGGGAAATGATCATAATCAGTTTGGCGAACTCGGACGGCTGCAAGATGATGGGACCCAACTGAATCCAGCGCTGCGCCCCCAACGCCGAATGACCGACGAACATAACGGCGATCAGCATCACCAGGTTGATTCCATACAAAATATTGCCCAAAGAGCCCAAGATCCGGTAGTCGAATTTCAGCATCACCAAGATCAGAACGAAGTTCAACAGGGCGAACATCCCCTGTCGCTGCACAAACCAATACCGGTCATCACTGGGAGTGTTAATATGCGTCGCGCTGCCGATCACCAGAATTCCGATCCCTACCAGCGCGGCAGCGGCAAAAACCATCCAAAAATCTATATTGCGAAACATCCGCCGGTCGATCATAGGTTACAACAGTTCCTTTCCCGGCATTCGGCCGGCCATCGCGGTAAAAATCCGGGCCGCCGGCGAGTCCGGCTGGCGCAGGACAGCCGGAACGCCGCATAGGATCGAAGCGCCGACCTCCTCGTCTTCCGGCACGGTTCCCAGAAGCGGCAACCCGAGGGAATCGGCAAATTCCGACGCCGCCGGCAACAGTCCCTTTTGCAGAAAGTCCGATCGGAAGCGGTTGATCACCAGGTAACTTTCGGTCACGCCGGCCGACGCGAACTCGGCAGCCAGTCGATCGGCGTCCCGGATCGCCGCCGGCTCCGGCGTCGCCACGATCAGGCCCCGGAACGCCGCCATGGCGGCGCGGGCTGGAATCGGCTCCAACCCGGGCGGACAATCCAGCAATATCATGTCAAATTCATCGATCAGACTGGCGCACAGCGCCTGCAACCGCGTTCCGTCAAAATCGCTGTCCCTGCGGCTCTGCGACGCCGGCAGCAAAAACAGGAACGGCACGGCCGGACAGGACAGAATGGCATCCACGGGACGACAGTTCCCCTCCATGACATCCATTCCGTCGAACAGAACCCGGTCCGCCAAGCCCAGATACAGATCCAGGCAGCGCAGTCCCACATTCAGGTCGATCAGCAGCACTTTATTTCCTTCACTCGCCAAGGCGGCGCCCAGATTGACGACCAGCGCGCTTTTGCCGGTTCCGCCCTTACCGGAGGCCACGACCCATACTTTCTTCATATCCGCCTCACATTGCCGCGCCGGGCATCGGTTTGCGCACCGCCTCGACCGCCGCCGGCTTTAAATTGAACGCCGTTTCGAGAATCTTCCGGGCGATCGGACCGGCGGAAGTCGACCCATAACCGCCCTGCTCGATAATCACGGCCACCGTCAGGCGGGGATCGTCGAACGGGCCATAGGCCACGAACCAGCCATGGTCGTCGCCGTGCGGATTTTCCGCCGTTCCGGTTTTGCCGGCCACCGGAACCGGGAAGTTGGCGAATACGCCGGCGCCGGTGCCGCCGGCTTCCGACACGCCCCGCAGACCGTCGCGAACCAGTTTTAACGTTTCCGGACTAATGTCGATCCGGCCGGTCTCTTCCACCGGCGTAGTCTGAACCAACTCGCCCTTGCTGGACAAAATCTTGCCGACAATATGCGGCCGCCAACGATGGCCGCCGTTGGCGATCTCACTCATCAACACCGCCATCTGCAACGGTGTGGCCAAATGAAAGCCCTGGCCGATCGCCGCGTCGAACGTCTCCGCCAGATACCATTCTTCCTTGTAGTTCAGTTCTTTGTATTTGCGGTTGGCGACCAACCCGTCGGACTCTCCCGGCAAGTCGACGC
>CAZRQI010000199.1:0-3568 GCA_964602025.1 uncultured Veillonellaceae bacterium | reverse complement strand
ACGAGCGGGTGGACAGTCCGAATTTTCCGCGCGAAGCGGCGGTCAAGCATGAAGTATTGAAGGAATTGCTGATTTTTACAACCGTCAATCGGTATCTTGCGTTGCAACAGACTCATCCGGACAAGGATGAATGCCTGTCCCTCCTGCGGAATGAGGCCCGGACCGGCGCTTGGGACGCCAACACCGTGGAGGCGCTGATGCAACTGCGCCAGGACGAGACTTTCATCAAGGCGATGCAGTCCGGACGTTGACCGGCCGCAGCCGGGCGGGCCGACCGCAAGATTGGCGGCAAGGAAAGAGGAATAAGCGGAGGTAGAGTCGCTGTCGACGAACCCTGGGGTTCGTACGGCGGCTTTTTTTTTGCGCTGAAGCATACCGGACCTGAACGTAAAGGAACTTGGCTTTACGCCATAAATAGCCTCGGAAACGTTACACTCCTCCTTTTCTACAACTTTCTGAAAACTTACACAAAATTAATCAGCCGATAATCCGACTTGCGGTCAATGGAAAGCGCATCCTGCTGCCGGTAGAATGTAACTAAAATGTTGTTGCCCAAAACAATGGAAGGGCGATGCAAAATGGCGGCAGTGCGGCATGGGGCATCCATAAAGCTCTGAGACCTTTCTCCTTTTACGGGTTTTGTCGATTTTTGCCGGCAGAACAACGGTGTGGACATAAAAGCGTCAGGAAACCTGCCTGCCATGGTGCAGAAGGGGAAAACGCCTGGTTTCGCCGGTCCGTAAAAGCGGAAAGATTCGCTCAACCTGCGCAGGCAGTGCGCTAAAGAGTCGGTTCCCTTCTGGCGGCTGGTTTTTTGGGGGAAGGGCACAGGTTTAAAAAAATCGAACGAGGTGTGAAGGAGTGAGCGATTATGAATGACTTGACATCGGAGATTCTGCAGAAGAGTATTTATGATTTCATGTCGCATGATCAGCTCGAAAAAAGCCTAAAGGTAACTCTGAATAAGAACATTGTTTTCATTCCCGCAATGGCGCAGGAAAATATCGAACTGTATTACATCCTGGAGGGGAATGTGGGCGTTTATTCACAATCCTACAATGGTCGACGTTTTCTTATCGATACCTTGGGGCCGAACCAGTTTGTCGGCAAGTTCTCCCAAATGCGAAAACAAAATTTCTACTGTGAAATCAAAACCAACACGCAAGCCACCTTGCTAAAGCTGACGGATATAAAAAATGAACTGTTCAATCACGAACACTTTCTGCTCTATTTTTATGTTAAGACATCCAATCGGGTCTATGAAATGTACAAGATATCCATGGCGCGAACGCTCTTTTCCTATGAGGAGCTACTGGCCCACTATCTGCTGAACAAGGCGAATGAGACCGGATTCATCGGTGATACGGACGCGAACATCTGCCTGGAAGCCAACATCAGTGAGCGGCAGTACTATTACATTACGAAAAAGTTTGAAAACGACCACCTTATCAACCATGACAAAAAAGGCCGATATATCCGCGACATCTCTGGCTTGAAGGACATTGCGTCAAACGTCACCAAATTCATGAAGAATCAAATATAAACCCAATAAAAAAGGACGGCCTGCGAAACGCAAACCGTCCTTTTTTATTGGGTCAAACCGATAATACCCGCTTTTCGCCTGACATCGTCTGGCATACGGCCTGGGCGTCTGCAAGGCAGAATATCTCGAGTTTGCCATCGCCCACGGCGTACATCTTGCCGAGCATTGGCATGGTCTCCAGCGTCTTCCGTTGTGTTTGCTCGGAGGTGCAGAACACGGCCTTGCCGCAGATTCGCAGGGTATTGCAGTTGGCATCGACGCAACAGATCTCCACATGGGGATTGGCGGTGAGCTGTTTGTACATGGCCTTTTGATTGGAGGTGCAAAAAGCAAGTTTGCCTTCATGTTCCATCACGAACCCCAACGGCCGGACATGCGGCTGATCGCCGTCCGTTGTCGCCAAATAGAACACCTTGTTTGTCGTCAGAAAGTCCAGAACCTCTTTCATCGTGAATCGCTCCTTTTAAATTTTTTTACTTGTCGATCAGGAAAATTTCTTTTTCATTGCCGCGTTGGCCGCTTCCAGGGAGCGGAAGCCATAGCGCTGCATAGTGACGGCAAGAACCAATTCGGCGCCGTTGATGTTCGCGGCTTTTTGCTCCAGGATGTTTTGATAGTAAAGCGCCAGCGTTCTCGGCGAATAGGTGGCAAGCTCTCCGCGCAGATAGGTCTCAATGGATGTGACATGCGGCGCGTCCTCCGCGGAAGATGCCGGTCGGCCCCGTCGGCGAATATAAGGGAATTTGGCATTGATCTCCTCTTCCCAGGCCAGGTTGATCTGCACGATCCAATCGATCAGTGACCGGGTTTCCCGATCCAGCGGCGGCAAACGATGCTGGATCCGATCGTATTCCTGCTGCGCCGTAAACTCCATCATCCGGGCATATTTTTCGGTCAACAGGTTTCTGTCATTCTCTTGCGCTTCGGTCAAGTCCTCGAGATAACTGGCCAAAGTAGCTTCCGACCAGGCGCTGGCCTGGCAGGAGCGCATGACGTTGAACGTTTCGAAATTGTCCTGACAAGCCGCACGGCCGCCAACATTCGTCACGTTTTGAAACATCTGCCATTCCAGGGCCACAATTTTGGCGATCAATTCCTCTTTCACTCTTATCCTTCCTCTCCCTAGAATCGTTATTCCGTCCAAACGCTGATACTCTTTATCACGGGATCCTGAATCCGGCTTTGGATCAGCGGTCCGTGATCGAGCAGAAAATCACTGTCGGAGTCGGTGAGTTTCTGCCGCTTGAGTTCGCCGACAATATGACGGCATATCGTTGCGATCCGGTCACTTTTCAGTTCATAAATCCTTTGGCCTGATGCTGCCGTGTGGGCAGTAGCCAAGTCGGAGCACAAATCGTATATCACTTCTCCCAGTCGGGGCAGTTCCCGCAAGGCCCGGTGCATCCACTTATAGAACGGCTTGTATTGCTTGTTTAATAAAAACACCAGGGAAACGGCCGTATTGATAAACTCGGTTTCGGCGCATTGCGCCGCCACATACTCTCCCCGCCGGACACAGCGCATAAAATTGTATTGGCCGGACTGGGCCATGATCATGCAGCGGCAGGCCATCTTTTTCAACCGGATATCCTCCGGATAATACTGTTTCAATTTTTCCCGGAACGCGCTGAACTCACCGACCGGATCAATGAAAACCCGGCCGTTCGTGGCCGTGGCCAGATTCGACTCCGGAATCACGCGCCATTCCCGCCAATCTGCCGGAACATGATCGTAGCCGATAAACTGCCGGTAAAACTGTCCAATCTCAAAAACCCCGGTTCGCCCGCCGCCCCAATGACTTTCCTGCCGGCCGGTAAAACCGGCGAAAGTCCTGGGCAACCCGGCAAGACTGGCTTGCAACTCCTTGCCGATCGCGTCAAAAGTCCGCCTGTCCAGCCACAGGCAGAAGGCCGGGCCCCAATCATGGTCCCGCGAGATTTCATCGTCAAACCCGAAGCATTCCGAGCCCATGCCCGCAAGACCGGCGGCAATGTGTTCTTCAAAGTACGGATACTGTTGACGGAG
>CAZRQI010000198.1:0-3610 GCA_964602025.1 uncultured Veillonellaceae bacterium | reverse complement strand
AGCTCAGCGTGCCGACGGATACGGTGGTTTTCAGCGGCGGGGGCACTACGTCCTCGGCGTTGGAATATACGACGCAAACCCTGACCTCCACGCACTATGTCAAGGCGAATAACGAAAAGATCATTGGCGGACTTTTTGCGAGTGACACCTGGACGGACTCCCGGAGTGGAATCCCGATATTAATGAATATTCCCGTGCTGAAATATCTGTTTTCGACGAAAACCCGCAGTTTGCAGCACATGGCCTCCATCCTGACGATTGCCGTGCGGATTTTGCCGGTGGATAAGGAAACGGGATATGATTATTAAACGAAGCATGAGTCAATCCTTTTGCCGCATAGGGTGCCTGTGGCTGCTCGTATCCTTGTTGTTGGCCTGTTCCGTGGCGGTCGCGGCGCCGGAGAGCGTTCCGGAGATCGTGGTGGAAAACGGCACGGTGATGCTGCCGATCGTTCATGGCAATGAACAGGCGGTGACCGGTCTGTTGCCCTATCTCCAGCAGATGCCGGAGTTCGCCAACATGACGGTGACGTTATTGCAGCCCAAGGGCGCGCCGGCGATGGTGCTGCTGTCCGGCGCCGATGAATCGTGGCTGCGGGCGGCGGCCACCAAGCTGCAAAGCTTGCTGTCGGAGGGGGGCCGGCCGCACCGGCTGATCATATCCGCCTATTTGCGGGAACTGGACATTACCAATAACCAGACGACAGGCATCGACTGGTCCTCCCTGGCCGGCAATGTCACGTTCGGCGTGAGCGCGTTGAATCGGGTGGTGGGGCCCAATCTCTCCACGACCACCGATACCATCTCCTATGGCCTGAACGCCCCGACCGGCGGATTCTACGGGTTTGACGCCCAGATGACGCGTTCCCTGTCCAAGAGCCGGGTCATCATGGGCAGCAATTTATACACGCCCAATGGCATTCAGGGCGAGATCCTGAGTCAGACCATCGTGCCGCTGCAAACTACGGACAGCAACGGAAATTCAACGTTGACCTCCCAGACGATCAGCAGCGACGTGAAGATCACGCCGACGATCGTAAAATATAACGCGGAAAATCCCGCCGAGAGTGTGATCCGGCTGGACGTGTACATGCAAATGGCGTTGGTGACGGGGAGTGTACAGGTGGGAAATTCGTCGGCAAAGGAGTTCTCCACCAAGACGCTGACAACCATGGGATTTGTGAAGCCGAACAGCAGCGTCTATGTGGTGGGAGTGTTCGCCGGCGACACCGAGACGAATTCCGTAAGCGGAATCCCGATCTTGATGAACATTCCATTTCTAAAAAATTTGTTTAGCCAGAAAACCAAGCAGCTGACGCATAAAGTCGGCGTGCTGACCGTTTCGGTGCGCATACTGCCGGAAGGATATTGAAGTTGGTAAGTGCTGCAAGGCAGCGGAGGGTGAGGATACTTGCAATGAACCATTACAACGCGGGAAATGCGCGGATAAAGTTGGCCGGGATCTTGCTATTGGCGCTCATCGCCTGCTTTGCGGCGTGGACGCCGCGCGCTCAGGCGGAGGCGCCGGAAAAGGCGGCGCCGACTCTCACCATCACGTTGCTGGACGAGGACGGCTTGCCGATCAGCGGCATCGGGCTCTCGGCGATGGCTGCGGATTTTACGGCGCATACGAAAGGCCGGGCGACGACTGACCGTGAGGGGAAAGCCGTGTTTCGCGGGTTGCCGAGCGGAACCTATTACTTCTTTGCGCATTTCAATGCGGTCCGCAGCCATGCCGGGTACGGAATGCCGGCGATGATCCGGGAGTTCAAGTCTTCGCGCACGTTTTATTTGTCCGAGAGTCGGAAATTTGATTTAAGTGCCAATGCGGAAAGCACCTTCACGGTCAAAAGAGCTTCGTTCATTCTTTTTGAGACTTACCTGCAAACGGTTCGCTCCGGCAAAATTATCATTATGAACGAAAAGAATGGAATCGAACAAATCATTCCTGTCGCTTCCACCGATTATCTGCAGATTTATTTGCCGATGCGCACCACATATAAGATCGTCACGATCAAAGACAATGATTATGACTCCTGGATCATGGAGTTTTTCGCACATGAACGACTGCGAATCGAGCTGTTGTAGATACTGGCCGGGCCTCTGCCCGGTTTTTCCTTATGAATCATAATTAAGGAGGCCTCGGAATGAACGCAAAACGAATCGCCCTGTTGCTGGTTGCTCTGGTGTTCCAGTTTACCGTTGCTGTCTACGGAAGCCCCGTTCCGGCAACCGACTATGCCGATCCCGCCCATTGGTTGTCCTTGCCGGCGTCTAATGAGAAAGCTGTCGATGTATTTTACCTTTACCCGACGGTATTTCAGAAAGCGGCGAAAGACGATCCGAACATTTGTGACATTGATAATCCCGGGATGTTGCAGAATTCCAAGCTGGCGTTTTCATTCCAGGCTTCGGCGTTTGAACCGGTCGGGAATCTGTACGCGCCCTACTACCGACAGGCGGACGCCGCGTATACACTGACACTGCCGCTTGCGGAGCAGGCTAAAGTGGTTGGCGGGATCCCGGCGACTGATGGGTTGGCCGCTTTTGATTATTACATCCGGAACTTCAATCAGGGACGTCCGTTTATTTTGGCCGGGCATTCCCAAGGTTCGAATGTCCTGCTGTATTTGCTCAGCGACTATATGAAAGCGCATCCTGAAGTGCGGCAGAGAATGATCGCCGCTTATGTGATCGGCTACTCGATTACGCCGGAGTACTTGGCGAAAAATCCCCATTTGAAGTTTGCCCAGGGGGCGAGTGACACCGGTGTCATTGTTTCTTACAACACGGAGGCGCCGAAAGTCGCGGGGAAAAATCCGGTCGTGTTGCCGGGCGCCATGGCGATCAATCCGATCAGCTGGACGCGGAGCGAAAAACGGGCGCCCGCTGCCGAAAGTCTGGGTTCCATCGACCGGGACGAAACTGGGAAAATGATCACGCTGCCCCATTATGCGGATGCGCAGGTGAGCCTTGCGCGCGGTGTACTGATCTGCAGCACGGTCGATGTGAACAAGTTGTCGCCGGGGAACAAAGTGTTTCCCAAAGGCGTTTATCATCATTACGATTATTTGTTTTATTACTATAATCTCAGGGAAAATGCCGCCAACAGAACGGCGCAATATCTGAAGGCCCGCGGGAATGGATCAAATTTGCAATAGGATATGATGCGGGGTCACTGTGGATAGGAACATGGGGGGATAATGGATGAAACAGGCAGTGATTGGGATCTTGTTGGCCTTTTGTCTGGGAGTGACGCAACCGGTCTTGGCTTGCACGACAATAATCGTGGGCAAAGCGGCCTCGGCGGATGGATCGGTCATGGTTTCCCATTCGGATGATGGATTGAACGATGCCAGCATGATTTATGTTCCGGCGCAAGATCACAAGCCGGGCGCCGTGCGGGCCGTCTATTATTCGCATGCCGCGCTGGACTTCAAGCCGCAATGGGGCGCTTCGATCAGCCATCGCATCGTGACCCGGGAACGCGGCCCCAATTATGACATCAAGGATGTCCCGCCCAGCGTGCCGCTCGGTTACATTCCGCAAGTCGCGCACACGTACGCCTATTTTGACGCCAATTACGGCATCATGAACGAACATCAGCTTTC
>CAZRQI010000197.1:0-3658 GCA_964602025.1 uncultured Veillonellaceae bacterium | reverse complement strand
GTCCACCATGCCCACAATGCGGGAATATTCATGGATATCTCCCCGCAACAGATGCCGGGGGTATCCCGAACCGTCCGAGCGTTCATGATGGCATAAAATGACGCCGCGCGACAACGGCGAAATTTCCCAGCTATCCTTGACGCGGTAGTAGCCGATCACCGAATGCTGCTCATACAGCAACTTTTCCTCCATGGAGAAGCCTTTCCGGTTGGTGAGCAGAGAACGCGGCATGCCGGCCACCCCGATGTCGTGCAGCAGGGCGCCCAGGCCCAGTTTGTTCATTTTGTCGCTGTCATAATCCAGATGGGTCCCGACCAGCAACGACAAAAACGCCACATTGACGGAATGACTCAAAAAATCGCCGCCACCGCATTGCATTTCATACACGTTCACCAAAATATCCCGATTGTTCAGGACTTGCCGGATCAGCTCCTTGACGGTCTGCCGGACCTGCTGGAAATCGGGGCGCATATCCAGTTCACATTTTTCATAGATCTTATCCAGCGCCCGCTCCGCGCTCTGCCGGATCTCGGCGGCGAGTGCCGGCGGAATCTCGATGTCGGCGGCGATCGCATCCTCGACATAGAGATAATGAATCCCGATGCCCCGCAACCGTTCCGCATAATGTCCCAGTCCAGTCGCTCCCGGGCCCAGCAGAATCCTCCCCGTATCCGGATCCATCACTTCCCGGGCCAGCTCCATTTCCGCCGTCAGTTCATCCAACGCTACAATGCGCACTGAACATTACTCCTTTTTTTGTATAGCAATCAAGGGCTGTTCCATGAATTAATAATGAAAACTGTTACATGTTTTATAAAAATTCGACATTTAAACAGGTTTACCTTCCAAATATCAATGATCCGCCGGTGAATCATCGAAACAAAGGCAATGTCATTCCTTCGCCACAGGCTGGTAAGAAAGGTTTCGCTGCAAGCAAATGAAGTCGTGACGCAGCAGATGGGCCATTATCGACAGTCTGATTAGCTCACAGAAAGAACGCCGGAAAAATCAGCACCAGATACACTGCCGTCGACAACACGAACGCGCCGACCGACAGGTGCAGATTCAGCCCGAACAGTTTCATCGCAATCACCGCGTTGACTGCCGTCGGCTGCGCCGCCAACAGGATCAGGGTCCGGAACGCGACGGGATCCTGAATCAGCATTCCGGCCAGCACGGCGGTCAGGGCCGGTGTGATCGCGCATTTGATGATGGTGATGTCCAGAGCGTCGCGCCAGTACTGACGGACCTCGCCAAAATCCATGGAATAGCCGACCGGGACCAGGAAGGTCCAGGCGGAAAAATGCACCATCAAGTCAAACACCGGCAAAAAACCTTGCGGGCGGGGCACAGCCAGCCAATTCAGCAGAACTCCCACGATCATCCCGACCAGCGGCATCTGGTTGCGGTTGAAGACAATTTGCCGCACATCCAGCTTCAAACCCTTGCCGTGGTCGAACTGGTTCCGGTAATGCTGCGCCAGCGGGTAGGCGAAGCCGAACATCAGCAAACTGTTGAACAATAGGGCCATCTGGGTGTAGGCGTAGCCTTTTTCGCCGAAGAGAATATAGGCGGACAACGATCCCAACGTGACATGGTTCGACAAGAAACCGGAGATGGCGTAACTTCCGTAATCGAGGCTGCTTTGGTACTTGCGCCTTCCCCAGACCAACGCCAGTCCGCCGGGGAGAATGTGCAGCAACACCCCGAACGCCGGCAGCCAGATCAGTTCGAACACCGGTTGCAATCCCCAAATGCTGAAAGCGGTCATGGTCGGAAACAAAAGAATGATTCCGAGCGAAATCATCCAGTTGAACAGCCTGGCGCCGTTCCAGGAGGCGCGGCGCAGCATATAGCCAACAACCAGGGGCAGGATCATGTCAACAAACAGTGTGGTGAACTTGGCGGCAATATCCATCGGCAACTCCCATTATCTCTCGGCGACGGCGAAAATGCGAAAAAAAATCACCGGACCTGCAACCCTGCCGCCAACCCATGTTTATTATACATGTTGGCAGGCAAAATGCGAAGGTCCGGTGTGAAGTTTACAGAACCTGGCTGATGTGCAATGCCTTGAACTTGCCGCTCGCCTTGGCGGCCTTGTTCAGCTGGATCAGACAGCCCGGGCAGCCGGTAACCACGACATCCGCGCCGGTCGCCTCAATATTTTTCCGTTTTTTGTCGATGATGCTGTCGGAAATCTCCGGATAGTCCATGAAGAACGACCCGCCGCCGCCGCAGCACACATCCGAATCTTTCATTTCCTTATATTCGCCCGCCGCCGCCAGCAGGGACCGCGGTTCCTTTTTGATGCCCTGACCCCGGCAAAGGTGACAGGGATCATGATAGGTGATCTTGGCCTTGCTCTTCTGCCGCGGCGTATAACCGGACTTGACCAGATACTCGGACAGATCCATGACTTTTTTGCTGAATGCCGCCGCCCGGTCTTTCCAATCCTGATCATCCGCCAGATACGTTCCGACATGCTTCAGCGTGCCGCTGCAGCTGGCGCAGTCGCTGACGACCACATCGACATCTTCGAACTGCCGGATGTTTTCTTTGGCCAGTTCCCGGAAATCCGGGCCCATGGCATGGGCCAGATGCGGCAGCCCGCAGCATACATTGTCACGCGTCACCGGCTTGGTGACGCTTTCCAGCAGCTTCATCGTCTGGGCGGCCGCTTCCGGGAACAGGATCTGCATGCCGCAGCCTTTGAAATAGGCGACCTTGCTTTCCTTGGTCACCGCCGCGCCGGACGGCGGCGTCGCCGTTCCCAACGCGGCCGGTCCGGCAAAAGCCGCCAGGAAATGCGTCCGGGTATATTCATCCGGGGCGGCGCCGAACGGCGCCAGCGAATTCAGCCCCAATTTGCGAGCCACCGCCAATCCCGCGGCGCCCAGCTTGATCATCCAGGGCCGGCCCATCACCCCGCCGACGAACCGATATTTCAGCGACGCGCCGCCGGCATTGTCCGCGAGATATTGGCGAACCAGGATCATCGCTTCGTCGGTCTTGACCTTGGCCGGACAGTTTTCGACGCAACGCTGGCAGAGGATGCAGAAATCGAGGGCCGCTCGGACCTCGGGAGTCGGTTCCAAACCGCCATCCGCCATGGCCCGGAGAATCGAGTTCTTGCCGCGGGCCGCGGAAGATTCGATGTCCCGGCTGCCGAACAGGGGACATACTGTGAGGCAGTTGCCGCAGCGGTCGCATTGGGAAACCAGTTCGCGGGCCGCCGCCAGTTTTTCCTGAGATTTATTCATACGGAGGTTCCTCCACTACCAAATCTTGCCGGGATTCAGGATTCCTTTGGGATCGAGCGCCTGCTTGACGGCTTTCAGCGCGGCCACGCCGGCTTCGCCCAACGCCTTGTATATATAAGGTTTTTTGGTGATGCCGATGCCGTGTTCGCCGGACAGCGTCCCGCCGACAGCCAACGCCGCGTCGAAGATCTCGCCGACCACTTCATGCGCCAGTTTTTCCTGCGCCGGATCGCTGAGATCGCACAATACCGACGGGTGAAGGTTTCCGTCGCCGGCGTGGCCGAAGACGGCGATCGGCAGGCCTCTACGCCGCGAAATTTCCTTGAGCCGCCGCACGGCTTCCGGAAAAGCGTCGCGGGGCACGGAAATGTCCTCGCCCAGGCGGTTGGGCGCGG
>CAZRQI010000196.1:0-3691 GCA_964602025.1 uncultured Veillonellaceae bacterium | reverse complement strand
AAATCGTTTTGCTGACGATAGCCGCTGCGCCGCCTTTGACAGCGGCGATACAAGCGGCGCCATCGCGCACGGGAGGTCCGGCCGCCGGCATCAGCGGCGCTGTAAACTGGAGACCACAAATTTTTACGGATAGATCAGCCAATTCCCTACCCCTCCATTCCTGCTTCCGCCGTCGGGTCGGCCGTTGGGTCCAGACCGGCCATCAACAGTCCCAACGTTTTTTCATCCGCGGCGTCCGCCGGTAAAATATCCATAATCCGGCCGTCAAAAAACACGGCGACCCGATCGCTCAGCTTCTGGACTTCATCCAATTCTTCGGAAATCAAAATGATCCCCATCCCCGCCTGACTGGCTGCAAGCAACATTTCATGCACATATTCGGCCGCACCGATATCCAGCCCGCGCGTCGGATAGGAAGCGATCAGAACTTTGGGGCGACGGGTGATTTCCCGCGCCATGATCAGTCGCTGAATATTGCCGCCGGACAGCTTGCCGGTCGCCGTAATCAGATCCGGCGTCTTGATCCCGTAGTCCCGAACCAGCTGTTCACTGTGCTTTTGAATCCGGTTGGAATTCAGAACCCCTTTATTGGCAAACGGAGCGTCCGCATGGTCTTTCAACAGCAGATTCTCCCAAATAGAAAACGAGGGAATCGTCCCCACATGCAACCGGTCTTCCGGCACATACCCCAACCCTTTGTCAATGATACTTTTCGGCGAGGCATGGGTAATATCCTCTCCAGCCAGTAAGACTATCCCCGAATCAACCGCCCGCAGACCGCTGATCGCCTCGGCGAACTCCTTCTGACCATTGCCGGAAACCCCGGCGATACCGAGAATCTCGCCGGGTCGAACTCCCAGCGAAATTCCACGCAAGGCCGGCGTCCCCATGTTGTTCGTCACACAGAGGTCTTCCACGCATAATACGCATTCGCCCTGAAACTCGCGTTGCTCACGGCTGATCATCTTTGAGTCCCGCCCCACCATCAGCCGGGCCAGTTCTTCCGGCCCCGTATCCCAGGTCTGGACTTCACCGACTTTTTTTCCGTCCCTCAAAACGACGACCCGGTCGCTGACTTCCATGACCTCATGGAGCTTATGACTGATAATGATAACAGAATGCCCTTGGCGGGCCATGTTTTTTAGCAAAACGATTAGATCCTGCGCTTCCTGCGGGGTCAGTACCGCCGTAGGCTCATCCAGGATCAGCAGATCGGCCCCCCGATACAAAGCTTTGATGATTTCCACGCGTTGTTGTTCACCAACGCTCAATTGCCAGACATAGGCAGCAGGGTTCACCGTTACGCCATACGCCGAGCCGATTTCCACGATTTTTCGGGCAACCGGTTCCAGATCGAGAATCGCCCCTTTGGCCGAGGGCATTCCCAACGCCACATTTTCGCTGACTGTCAGCGTCGGCACCAACATAAAATGTTGATGCACCATCCCGATTCCTTTATCGATGGCCGACCGGGGAGAGTCGATGCGGACAGACTCGCCATTGATGAGAATACTCCCCTCATCCGGCTGGTACAGTCCATACAGAACATTCATCAGCGTCGTCTTGCCGGCGCCGTTTTCGCCCAATAAGGCCAGTATTTCGCCTGCCGCGATTTTGATCCCGACATGATCGTTACTGAGAACTCCCGGAAACCGCTTGACAATGTCCCGCATTTCCAGGCAGTCGATCTTGTTGCTCATTTCTCCACTCTCCCGGTCAACCCTTTGAAAGTTATTTCGGCAGTTCGATTTTCAGCGTACCGGCGGCAATATCCTTTTTCGCCTTTTCAACCGCTGCTTTCACATCCTGGGGAATCTTGCCTTCCAGTTTGGGATTAACTTTCAGTTCCAGCATTCCGTCCGCGAACGACAGGGTCAGGTGCTGGCCGCCCAGGGTTCCTTTTTTCCGGAGATCGATGATTTTGTTCAGGACTTTTTCCCAGTTGTACACTTGCGAAGCCAAGACCGCATCAGGAGCAATGACGCTTTGATCCAGGTCCGTAGACATCCAGTACGTGTTCGGTTTTCCCGCCACCGCTTTGATCGCTCCGACGGCCTGTTGCGACGAACCGGTCAGGAAGTCGGCGCCGGCATCCATGTGGGTTTTGGCGATTTCACCGGCCTTGACGATCTCGTTGAACGAACCGGTATAGGCAATACGGGTTTTTACATCCCCGCCAGCGGCAGCAACGCCCATCTGGAATCCCTTGTTGTATTTGACCGCGTCACCGGCTTCCACCGGTCCGACGATCCCAACGATTTTGGATTTGGACATTTTCGCGGCGAGAAGGCCCATGACATAAGCGCCTTCCTGCGCCTGCGGATCATAGGCGAAAATATTCGGCCCGGTCTGGAAACCGGTGCCATAAGCGAACGTGATCTTGGGGAATTCCGGGGCAATTTCTTTCACAACGCTCTGGTATTGGGCGCCATGGGCAATGATGATATCAAACCCCTGGGTTGCATACTGACGGATAGCGGCGCCGGCATCCACCGGTTTGCCCATCCGCTCGCTGACAGCCAGCTCCATTCCGTCTTTGGACTGGGCTTGCATTTTTTTCAGGGCGTCATACATGGATTGGCCCCAGGCCATATCATCGACAGTGCTGGGAAGAACGAGAGCGATTTTGAGTTTCTGGGTTTTGGGGGCATCCGCTTTCGGGGCGGCCGGTTTCTTGTCTCCGCCGCAGCCGGCTACCAGCAGGGAAAGCGACAGTACCAGGGCCAGAATCATCGCAAGCAGTTTTCGGGTGTTGTTCATTTGTCTTCCTCCTTATTTTTTGAATCTGTATGATCTATGATCCATTGTATTTCGTTTCACTTCCCGAACGAAACACAAGACAGACCGCAAACTATACTTTTCTTGTCGCTTCACAGGAAGGCGCAGAATCTTGCAGTGTTATTTTCTCCAGCATTAACAGTTTTTCACACCAATATCCTAACGAAAATGGATGGCAAATTCGCTGCGGATGACGTTTTGCAAAATCGCGACGATTGCGTGAAGGGGAGCCGTTGGATTCGTCGGCGAAGGGATGCACACTTTCCGGAAAAAACGACAGGGATGTCGTTTTTAAGCCCGAGCGACCGGATGGAGTATTCGGGCTGACCGAAAATCGCAATCGCGAGTCGCAACGAATCCCGGCGATCCCTTTCGCAGCGGAGCATTTGCAGAACGCCGCCGCAAAACACAAACGCATACGCATATTTCAGCCCGGAGCGAAAAATGAGATAAGCGGAGGTTAAGCGAAGCGTCGAAGCGTTTTCATCACCGCTGCCGAAAAAGTCCCGCGTTTTTCTGCGACCATCTACAGCACCCGGAATGATTCACCAGCTCCAAGAAAAGATACAAACACAAAACTGCCCAGCATCAGCCCCGCACGCCGCGTTCGTAGGGACGGCCCAGCGCCGCCGGCGGCCAGACCCGGCCGAAGGAAATCATCAGCGCCGCGATGGTGACCACATACGGCAGCATTACCGCGATTTCATACGGGAAATTGATTCCGAGAACCTGCACCCAAAGTTGGAACGAGTCCGCCATGCTGAACAACAGTGATCCCGCCAGAATTCCCCAGGGGCTCCAGCGGCCGAAATACACCAGCGCGATGGCGATAAAGCCCCGGCCGGCCGTGATGTTGTCCGCAAACATATGTGTGTTGGCCACCGTCAGGGTCGCCCCCGCCAGACCCGCCAGA
>CAZRQI010000195.1:0-3731 GCA_964602025.1 uncultured Veillonellaceae bacterium | reverse complement strand
CCGGCTGGTATAGCTGAGCAACACGGCGTCCGCATCGCCGATGCGCCGGATGATTTCCGCGTTATCGACGGGGATGTCCGCGAACAGGACGACTTCGGCAGCGTATTCCCGAAGTTTTTGCCGCGCCGCCGGGATCAGGTTCACCGGCTCGATGGCCACGAGTTTTTTAAACACTGGGCAATCCCTCCCTTTTCGTTGCCTGCCCCTGCGCCAAGGTCTTCCTACGTCAGCAGAAACTGATTTTTACGTTCTTATCCATCTGGCGCAGGCATTCCTCGAGCTGCCGGATCAGCGACAGCTTGACCTGAAAATCAAATTCCGTTCCCTCATGCGCTTCGTTGGCCGCCATACCGAAATAAATGTTGACATCGGTCGCCGTCTCGATCAGCACCAGGGCCAGCGCGGCGGCCGCATCCTTCTTGCGGCGCAGTTCCAGCAGACCCAGCGGGTCCGTCAGATGCCGGCGGCATAGTTCCAGCACCTTTTTCAAGGTGACGACGCCTTCCGTCACATAGTCGACGTTCTCCATGCGGTACATGGCCGGAATTTCCGGCGTGTCGCTCTCCTCGATGACAGTCAGCGGCTTGCCCTGAAACTTACTGACCGCCTGGGCGGTGGTGCCGCCACAGATGACACGGAGTCCCGCCTTGGCAAAAAACAGTTTCAGAACGCGATTGTCATCTTCCCTGTTTTCCGGCGGCCCCGCCAGAATGTTGACCACGCTGCGCTCCCGGAGCTTGACGACCAGCACTGATGCGTCGTCATCGAGGGACTCTTCGCTGAGCGTCCGGCAACAGTCGACAATCTGGGCCGCAATGTGGGAAGCCGACAGCGTTGCCGTGTCCAGCCGCTCCAAAAAGGCGATCAACTCTTCGCGCTGCCAGCCATTCGGCGCCAGTTTGCCGACGCCGGCGTTGGCGACGCCGTCGGACGTCAAAATCAGGATATCGCCTGTCGCAATGGGAATGTGGCTTTCGAGGATTTCTTTCTCGCCAATAAAATGGATGTCGTGGGGATAGTTCACATTCCGGCCCTGCCGCAGCAAAATCACCGGCGGGTTGCAGTATTGGACGAGATACGCCCTACTGTGTTCGATCTGCAGCACCGTGAAAGTCGAGTAGGCCAGTTTGCGCTGCCGGCACACGGGCAGGGTGGTGGCGACGGTGCTGATGCACTCGTCGAGCGGGATGCCCCGCGACAGCATGGTCCCCAGAATCGTCGCGGTGAGGGTGGACAGGATGTTCGCCTTCACGCCGCTACCGAGCCCGTCCGACAACACGAACACTTTTTTGCCGTTGTTTTCAAAACTCCGGAAGAAATCGCCGCACAGCTTTTCATCATGCTTATTGAGGCTGGCCCAGCCGCTTTCCAGGAATTGCATTTCCGGTTCGAACATGGCCTCAGTCCTCGTCATCCATCATGATGGCCGCTTTCAGGTCGTGCACGGCGATCTGCGTCTCGGCGGCGGTTTCGCCGAGGAGCGAGGCGATTTCGTGCACGATGCGCAGCTGCTTGTCGACGATCTCGTCCGCCAGCGCCGCCGCCTGGGTTTTCTTCTTCAGCGCCTGGTTCTTTTTCTGCCGGTCGCGGGAAATATTCTTCATGATGCAGACGACCATGCCGCTTTCCTTGTCGTAAAGGAAAACTTGCTGCAGGTACGCGTTGTATTCGGGCAGGAACGCGGTTTTCTCCAATTTTTCCGTGCCCTGCATGATCATGTCCACGAAACCGAATTCGTCGAGTATCCGCGAAACCGGCTGTTTCAGGACATCCTCCGGGGCCAGCCGGAAAATCTCGCAGGCGGCCTGGTTGATTTGCTGCACCTTCAGGTCCATGTCCACCGTGACAATCGCGTTGGGCGTGATGTTGATGATCTGGTTGGAAAATGATTCGGCCCGCTCGCTCATGTACGGCAGGCACATGTTGATTTCGGCCTTGCCCGCCAGGATGGCCGCCGCCTTTTCCCGGCAGGAATGATAGCCGCACATGCCGCAGTTCAGTTCGTCGGCCGGTGAAAGTTTGCCCATCTTGCGCAGTACGACGGCGATCTGCTCGGCGGACGGCGGCGGCGCGGCGCTCGCCGGCGACGGGGCGAAACGGCGGGTCAGCGACGACTGGCAGGCCAGGTTGAAATCCGCCGCATAATTCGCCGCAGCCGAATGGCGCTGGATTTCCAGCGACGCGGTCAACAACGACAGCTCCTGCCGACGGAACGAGGGGCCGCCGATGCAGCTCCCCTCGCAGAGGCTCATTTCGACGAAGCAGTCGGTGATCCTGCCGTCCTGGATGTCCCGGATGGCCTGCACACAGGCATTGTAGCCGCTGACCGAAACATAGCGTCGTCCGGCGGACCGGGCCATGGTGGCAATGATCCCGCCGTCGGTAGGAAACTTGCGCGACAGATATTGTTGGCCAGCACCTTCGGAATCCGGCGACAGTACGATCCCCGCCTCCCGAAACAGTTCGGCCAGTTCTTCGAACGAAACGACATAATCGATCAGGGAATCAATGGTGTAGCGTTCCGCTTTTTTGGACACACAGGGCGTGATAAAGGCGATCTTCGCCGCGGGAAACCGTTCCCGCAGCAGTTTGGCGTGCGCCTGGATCGGCGTCGCCACCGGTGCCAGATGCGGCAAGGCCGCCGGATAATATTTGCCGAGCAGCAGGTTGACCGACGAGCAGCAGGAAGAAATCCAGACCTGGCCGGGCTGGTCGGCGATCAGCTTCTCATATTCGGTTTTGACGAGATACGCGCCTTCGGCCGTTTCGAACGCGGCCGCAAACTTTAGTTTCACGAGCGCCGCCTGCAGGGACTCGACGGAACAATGAAAATAGGCGACGGCGGAAGGCGCCAGGCTGGCGATCACAGACTCGCCGGCGGCGATGGCCTCCCGCAATTGGGCGACTTCACTGATCGCCCCTTTTGTTTTCTGCGGACAAACGATCGTGCACTCGCCGCACAAGATGCACTCCGCCGCGTTAATCTGGGCGCGGTGGTTTTTCACCTCGATCGCCTTCACCGGACAATGCCGGACACATTTATAACAGTTTTTGCAATGCAGCTTGTCAAATTGTAAAATATCCATGCCAGTGCCTCTTTCTCTCCCGGCCGCAGCCGTTTTTCTCCACTTCTTGCACGTATACCACATTTTCGCGCCCGCTGTCAATGGCGGCGGCGCAGCCAATAAGGCCCGCAAACCGCCATCATGGCGGCTGCGGGCCTTATGTTCGCGTTGGTATTTAATCGGACTTATAGAATTTGCAGCCGGTCGCCGCGGCAAGTTCCGGTCCGCCGCAGCGTCCCGTCCGGCAACTCCACGACGCACTTCGCGCCGCGGCATAGTTTGAGCCGCCCCGGCGCCAGGGATTCCACCGCCGCCAGCACAATGTTTTGCTGATCCAGAAACAGCACATCCAGGCAGTACTTCATGCCGAACATATGGACACTATTGCAGGGACGGAGCAAAAAAGCATTCCCCTCCGGCCATTCCCGCGTGCCCAATAGCCCCCGCAGACGCTTCCAGAAGGTATCGGCGACCGTAATCCGTTCCGCCAGCAACGTCCCGCGACTTTCATTGAACAGACGCATCATTGCCTCCGGTCCTATTTTTTGAGAAGCGTGTCGGCGATCTTAATGGCCGCCGGCCCCAGTATGATGACCAGGATGACGGGAAAGATGCAAAAGACCAACGGAATCAGCATCTTGACCGGAGCCTTCATCCCGAGTTCCT
>CAZRQI010000194.1:1948-3748 GCA_964602025.1 uncultured Veillonellaceae bacterium | reverse complement strand
AAAGCCTATCAATCGCCGGAAGTGAAGGCGTTTGTCGAAAAACAGTACAAGGGCGCCTTCGTCGCTGTTTGGTAAAAATATCCGCCGACCGGTTGACAAATTTAAACCCGAGTGAAATAATAGGATATAAATAAAAATCGGCAGCTGATCAGAAAAACTGAAGGCTCAAAGGACACTTCGACAAGGAAGCGTTTTTTGAGCCTTTCTTTCTTCACAGACTGCAACAATGGGGAGGAATCATCATGAGCAAAATCGCCCAAAAGTTAACGGACCTGATCGGCAACACCCCGTTATTGGCACTGAACCGGTACAGCCAGGAGGCGGGACTGTCGTCCGCCATCGTGGCGAAACTCGAATATTTCAATCCGCTGGGCAGCGTCAAGGACCGGGTCGCGTACGCGATGATCACGGCTGCTGAACAGGCCGGCAAAATTAACCAGGATACCGTGATCATCGAGCCGACGAGCGGCAACACCGGCGTCGGCCTGGCGTTTGTGGCCGCGTCCAAAGGGTACAAACTGGTGTTGACCATGCCGGAAACGATGAGCGTTGAACGCCGCAACCTGCTCAAGGCCCTGGGGGCGGAGATCGTCCTAACTTCCGGCGCAGCCGGCATGAGGGGAGCGATCGCCAAAGCGGAAGAACTGGCCCAGGATAATCCCAACTCCTTCATTCCCCAGCAATTCAAAAACCCGGCCAATCCGACAGCGCACCGCGGGACGACTGCTGAAGAAATCTGGCGGGACACCGACGGGAAAGTCGACATCTTCGTGGCTGGCGTCGGCACGGGCGGCACGATCACCGGCGTGGGCGAAGGCCTCAAAAAACATAATCCCGCCGTCAAGATCATCGCGGTCGAGCCGGCATCCTCGCCGGTATTGTCCGGTGGACAGCCGGGGCCGCACGCACTGCAGGGAATCGGCGCCGGATTTGTCCCGGATGTATTGAATCGTGCTATTTTGGATGAGATCGTTCCCGTGAAAAATGAAGACGCGTTTGCCACTTCCCGCGCCTTGTCGAAAACGGAAGGCCTGTTGGTCGGCATCTCATCGGGAGCGGCGGCTTGGGCGGCGACGCAGATCGCCAAACGACCGGAAAACGCCGGCAAGGTGATTGTTGTGTTGCTGCCGGACACCGGCGAGCGGTATCTGTCGACGCCGTTGTTTACCGATCCGGCGGAATAGACTAACTATGGACTGTTTTGGCAACTTCTTTCGTTGACAGAGGAAACCTCCTATGGTAGATTGGAAATGACAAAATCTTCAAGGAGGTGTCCAATGAAAAAGCGGTTGATCCTTGGCACTATTTTGTTACTGCTTGGTCTTGCAACACTGTACGAACTGCCCGTAGTTGAGGCGGGAGGGTACTGGAAACAAGAACCGTCGGTCACCGAAACGAGTGGCGGCGGGAAACCCTGCTCGGTCGGGAAGTGGCCCGATCAGAATGGCTGGCAACGGCAGGTGTATGACTTTGGCGCGGCTCATGTCAGCTTTGGCTTCTATGGCGCTCCCGTCCAACCCCACTGGTCGCATGTCAGGGCCTGGTGGCAAGCGCCGCCAGCGGTGTTATACCCGAACCAGAAAATTTCCTTCCAGTTCGGCGCCACGATTCAGGGCTGGCATCCGTTGCGTGGGGATGTTCGAGTCTGGATATATAAAATGTCGGGAATGGGCGGGGAAGAGACTCTGGGGCATGTATCCACAAAAGTTTCCGGCTCTTATACGACCAAGTTGCATGTGGTGCCGGATGGTTTTCCGGGCGAAGCGCCCAAAGACGCTCGTCTGCGGTATCAGATGGGGG